>JADFIX010000876.1 GCA_022566435.1 Planctomycetota bacterium | reverse complement strand
ACGTTCCATAATCACACCAGCGGCGACAATGCCCATGATCAAAATGGGCCACATAAAAAAACCGCCATCGCGCAAGAGCCCAATCGCACCACTGTCGAGGACGTCTTCAAGCCATTTCCGAAACTTGGACTTCTTGGCTGAATCTTCGGGGGCCTCACCGGTGAGCGCGGCGGCGAGCGCTTCAAGCTCAGCCTGCGTGAAGTCCGGCGCTTCGACCGGTGGTTCGTCTGTCGCTGCGCCGACGGAAGTGGGAGGCGTATCGGGCGAATCAGCAGGCGGAGCGTTGGTAGATGGTTGCTGCAGCACAAGGGCGAGGAACAAGTACAACATGATTCAAAAGCTGGTTACCCTCGGTGGTTGTGAAAAATTCGTAGAACGGAACTCGTACCGTTCCCGATGTCTTGATCCTGAACGGAACAAGTTCCGTTCTACGCTCCGTGTGGAGTTTGTTCGCGGCGGAGTTACGGTTGGTCGACGCTGTTAACATCGGCCTCAAACTGCTGAAGCATTTCGGGCAGTGCAAGGCGGCCGCGCGCGTATTTGGCTGCTTCGCTGGAGGGATGCTCGTAGCGACAGTTTTGATAACGACGGAAGGCTTCGAAATTGTTATTCGCCAATCGATAGCTTTCACCAGCCCAGAAGAACGCGTCGGCACTCAGGTCGTCGTCAGGAAACTTTTTCTCGAATCTGTCAAACGCCTGGCCAGCCTCTGTGTATTCTTTGGCCTTGTAGTAGCACTGCCCGACGCGAAAAGCCATCCGCGACGCGTGCTCGTTGCCCTCAAACCGCTCGAGGAACTTCTGGCCAACTTGAGCGGCAACGTCAAACTTTTTTGTTTTGTAGAAATAATCCGAGATGCGAATCATCACGCTCGAAATCAACGGGCTCTTTGGATACGTGGCGGCGAGCGTCACGTATTCTTCCAACGCCTTGTCAAACTCGCCCGACTCTTCATAGGATTGCGCCAGCTTATACTGAGCATCAGCCGCAAGCGTGTGGTCGGGGAATTGCCGAAGAATCAGCTCGTACGAGCGAATCGCTTCTTCCCACTGTTCCAATTCTTGCGCGTACTGGCCTAGCAAGTACGCCACGCGCGGTACGTATTTCGGATCGGGGTAGTCTTCCATCACTTCGCGCAGGACTCGGCGACCCGATTCGAGGTCGGTCTTCTTTTCCTCCTCGCGCCCCAACTCCTTGTGACTCTTAAACAACTCGAAGTAGCTTTCGGCGATGCGGAATCTCGTTTCCACCGCCAATGTCTCGTCGTTGAACGTTTTGGTAAACGCTGCCACGAGTCCGTCCGTCCCGATCACGACGGGCAATTCACGCAGTTGCAGCAACTGTCCACTTTCGGTGCTGGCAGCCGTGTCCAGGTAACGGATGCGGAGCGTGTCACCAAAGTAACTCTCCAATTGAGGATCGTCTGCATTCAGGTTTCCAGCCTGTGGTTTTTCGACCGCTGTCAGCAAGAATGAGCCGGTGAAAACGCCGCTGTGGGACAATGTCTCGGCGAGTTGCAAAGATTCCTTTTCGCCAAACTCGCTTTCCACTTCAACGGTGATCATGTCACGCTCGTCGGAACGGTCCTGATCGGCGTCGGTCACCATCAAGAACAACTTCTCGCCGACGTGCAGCCGCTCGATTTCCTTTTCGTAATCCCGATCGGTGACGGCCAACTTGCCGTTCGACAAGAGCCGCGCCCGTGCCCCAAGCAGTTCCGCCTTTCCATCGGGCCGAAGCTTGTCCTCATATTTGGCGGCAATCACATCTTGACCGGTTAGATTGAGCACGCGCGTGACCAGGTTTTGGTTGAGCAGCGAAGACTCTTCTTCTTCTTCGTCGCCCAGCACGATCCGCTCGACATCGGGTGAGTCGGGGAGACAGAGAAGGACGACATCGCTTTCTTCTGCGACACCCGCGGGAGAGCCGCCGTCCTCGCCGCCGTGTTTGGCCATCGAATCGATCGTGACGACGATGATCGGCGTCGCCTTCTCGGTCAGCAGCTTGTCGCAAATCTCTTGGATCTTGGTTTTGTCGCCCTCGTCGATCATTTCGGCCAGGTCGCGGACGAACTCCCGCGGGCCGGGACTCTCAAGATCGATTCCGGCCACCTCCGCACGAAGGGAGCCGGCCAGGAGACCGGTCGCTAGGACCAGCAAGAAGGCGGGAAGTCCGATTCGCATCCTCTTGTTCATGCTCTTGAAGATACTGGCCACGTAGGCGAGAGGCAAATGGTCGTCCATGACCGAGTAGCAGTGGTTCGTCAAGAACCAGGTGCGGCTGCATGGTCCGGAGGTCGATGGCCCAAAGCTGGTCTGCATCGATCTTCAGCCCTACGGCACGATGCAGGCGCCGGAGCAGAGCGACATCCTCAACATCGGTGGCTTCAGCGACGCCGTCTTCGATGTCGTCGCCGCGTTCCTTAGCGAGGACGCCGGCCGCTTCGTGGCCGAAGTCGAGGCCGTCGAGCTGT
>JADFIX010000875.1 GCA_022566435.1 Planctomycetota bacterium | reverse complement strand
TGAGTCGGGCAGATCCGGCGCCACGAAAATCGCCTAGAAACCGTACTCCACCCACCGCTGCTCGATAAGCGTGGCGACCTCCTCGCTCACCTTCATCTCCTCCGGCCAATCGCGGACGATGCCTTCGCCGGGGATCTTGCGGGTGGCGTCGATGCCGATCTTGGCCCCGGTGCCCTCATACGGCGTGGAATGATCGAGAATGTCGCAGGGGCCGTCGACGATGACCGTGTCGCGCCGCCAATCGACGTTGGCGCCCATGTGGAAGAACACGTCCTGCTCGTCGTGGACGTTCACGTGCTCGTCCACCACGACGATCATCTTGGAGAACATCATCTGCCCCGCGCCCCAGATGCTGCTGATGACTTTGCGGGCCTGCATGGGGAACTCCTTGCGAATCTTGACGAAGACGCAGTTGTGAAACGCACCGAACATCGGCAGCGAATAGTCGACAATATCCGGGATCAACATCTGCAACAGCGGTAAGAAGATTCGCTCGGTGGCCTTGCCCAGGTAATAGTCCTCCTGCGGCGGCTTGCCCACCACCGTCGTGGGATAGATCGGCGACTTGCGATGCGTAATCGCCGAGATGTGATAGGCCGGATACCAGTCGGCCGCCGAGTAGAATCCGGTGTGGTCGCCGAACGGCCCCTCGATGAGTTTCTGTTCGGGGTCGACCCAACCCTCGATGACGAACTCCGCGTTGGCGGGCACTTCGAGTGGAATGGTCTTGCAGGGCACCAGTTCGATTCCTCCGTCGTTGAGAAATCCGGCGAAGAGCAATTCGCTGATGTCCGGCGGTAGGGGGCAGGTGGCGGCGAACGGCAGAATCGACTCGCCCCCGAACACGCACGCCATGGGCATCTTCTCGCCGCGCTGCTGATACTTGCGAAAAATCCGCGCGCCGTCGTGATGGACATGCCAATGGGCCGCGGCCAGCCGTTCCTCGAATACCTGCACACGATACATGCCCAGGTTGTAGACGCCGGACTCGGGATCTTTCGCTTGCACGGCGGAGAAGGTGATATAGCGACCCGTGCCCTCGCGGTAGTCAGCGGGTTTGGCGCCGAACCCCGGTTTGCCGTCGTGCGGCCAACACTGCACGATCGGCAAATCGAACAGACTTGCATCGTCGGTGTGGACGACCTCCTGACACATGCCGTGCTTGACGATCTTGGGCCCGTAGCTTGCAAGCTTGGCGAGCTGCGGCAGCTTCTTTATTTTCTCGATGAGCGTCGAGGGCACTTCGGGCTTGATGAGTGACTGAATCCGTTCGGCGAGGGCCTCGACACTTTCCACGCCGAACGCCATCCGCATGCGTTCGTAACTGCCGAACAAGTTGATCCCGACCGGGAAATCGGAGCCCTTGACGTTTTCGAATAGCAGGGCGTGCCCACCGCGGCCTCCCTGGACGGGGTCCGTTTCTGGAGGTGGGGCGTCGCCGGCTGCGGGCAGTTTGCTCATGCGATCGGCGATCGCCGTGATTTCCAACAGGGGATCGACTTCGGCGGCGATTCGCTTCAATTGCCCTTTTTCGTCAAGGTCACGGATGAACGACTGCAAATCTCGATAAGCCACTTGGAAAGCTCCTGTTTCAGAGACGTCCGGAAGTGTAACGCGGTCGTCGCCCACCTGCGACCCATGCCGCGTTCCGGCATTCGGGACGTGGAATGGGCCGTCGCCGAACTGGTACGGCCTTGACGCGTTCTAAGTCACCGGTAGAACTGGTGGCGGTCGTAGCCGAGGGCACTGATCGCGGTGAACAAATTCTTCTATCTGAATACGCTGCGCTGGACGATTCGTCTTCCGATAAAGTGTGCGTTTTTCGGCGTGACCCTTTTCCTGGTGTGCTTTCCATACCCACGGTTGTTTGTGCGACATATCCAGCATTGGTCGGATCCTAGCGTGCTGCTCGACCCGACGGATCCGGCCTTGCAGCCGCTGATCGAGGAACTCCGTCCGAAAATCACAGACGAACTGACGCCGAAGCAGGTGCTGGCCACCGTCCAAGAATATGTCCGGAGGAAAATCGAATACGATTGGGATTGGAACACCTGGGGCATGGCGGATTATTTGCCGACGGTCGGCGAGACGATCGCGCTTGGACGGGAGGACTGCGACGGGCAGGCTGTCGTGGCTGCTTCGCTTCTACGCCACCTGGGATACGATGCCGAACTGGTGACCGACTTCGCTCACGTTTGGGTCAAAACGGAGGTGGGCGAAACCATGGGGCCGGGGAAGCACACGGCGATTATCGCCTCGAAGGAGGGTCTGGAGTTCACTCTCCGGGCAATCGTAGAGGTGCCTCGGGCGTTAGCGTTCGGCATTGCGGTGTTTCCGTTTCTCAGGGAACTGATCATCGTATTCGTCTTGTGGCTACTACTTTTGCGGCGTGACGGTGGCGCCCGCCGGCAGTTGATGACGCTGTCGCTTTTTGTCGTCGGGCTCTTCCTGCTTCGCGAGGGCGGCAAGGAGTATT
>JADFIX010000874.1 GCA_022566435.1 Planctomycetota bacterium | reverse complement strand
CAGGTTGTCCTTGGCTGCAGTAGCGTTAAGCTCAGTGTTGCTTACTGCACCAGCAGCAAGCTCCGTAGAGCCAACCTCGCCAGAAGCGTCTGAGCACGCCTAGCCGCGCTGGCCGTTACCTCCCCGGCCCTTCGTCGTATGTTCTGGGAGCGCAAGATGGCGCCCAGCGACCTAGTGGCCTGGTGGTCTTGCGGGGGGGCACGCAGCAGGTCAAGGACATCGCTGCCCCTCTGCTCCATCGCCAGGATCGCCGGGAGCCCCCATTTGCGTTGCTCCAGGTCAACCGGAAGCTTCCCCAGGTTTGCCTCCTGCCCCCACACGCCCAGGCTATCGTCCTGCAGCTGGAACGCGACGCCCAGAGACTCTCCGAAGCTACGGGCAGCTTCGTGCTGGTCGTTGGCTTCGGGCGAATCGGTCGACGGGTGGCGCGACTTGTCGTGGCCTTCGGGGCGCGGGTGCTTGCGAGCGATCCGGCGGTGGCGAGAACGGAGGACGGCGTATGGATGGTCCCGCTTGATGAGCTCGTCGCCCACGCCGATGTGGTAACGCTGCACGTGCCATACACCGCTGAAACCCATCATTTGATAGACGCGGCTCGCCTGTCCCGGATGGCGGCGGGTTCGATCCTGATCAACGTTAGCCGCGGTGGCTTGGTGGATGAGACCGCTGTGGTTGAAGCATTAGAATGCGGGCATCTGGCCGGCGCGGCGTTTGACACCTTCAAAACTGAGCCGTATTCGGGACCCCTGACGCGTTTCGAACAAGTGGTTCTCACGGCACACATGGGATCGCGAGCGGGCGAGGCGCGGGCCGCTATGGAACTGGAAGCAGTTGCGAATTTGGCGAGTGCCCTGGCAACGGCCGGTGTTTTACAGGGGGAATGATCGGCTCGTGAGCGTAGAGAGCGCTATAGTTTACGGGGGCAGTGGTTTTCTCGGTAGCCATGTCGCAGATACATTATCGGATGCGGGGTACTCGGTGCGCATCTTCGATCGGCGACCCTCGCCCTATATTCGCTCCGACCAGAAAATGATTTGCGGGGATTTGGCCGATTCGAATTCCGTCGTTCAAGCGGCGGATGGCTGTTCTGTGTTCTTCAATTTTGCAGGCATTGCGGATATCGAGGAGGCGCGCGATCGGCCAATTGAAACGGCCAGCCTGAACGTTTTGGGCAACGTTCATGCCTTGGAAGCGGCGCGCATCAACAAAGCCCGTCGCTTTGTTTTCGCAAGTAGTGTTTATGTCTATTCCGAATCGGGCTCATTCTACCGGGCGAGCAAACAAGCGGCCGAGTGCTTTGTCGAGGCATACGAGGAACGCTATGGCCTGAATTACACGATCCTGCGCTATGGATCTCTTTACGGGCGCCGGGCCGGGAAACGGAACAGCATTTACCGGATGGTCTCCGAGGCCCTGAAGACCGGTATCATCACCTATAATGGCAATCCGAAGGCTATCCGCGAGTACATCCACGTAACGGATGCCGCCAAGCTGTCCCTCGAAATTCTGGAAGAGAAATATGCCAATCGTCACATGATCCTCACCGGCCAGGAGCGTTTGCGAGTGCAAGACTTGATGAGCATGATCGCCGAAATGCTCCCGGATCCGATCGAGATAAGAACCGTCAACCCCGATCGCGATACCCACTACGTGATGACTCCCTATGCCTTCCATCCGAAGATAGGTCACAAGTTGGTGTGCCGCGATACCGTCGATCTGGGGCAAGGCATCATGGACTGCCTGGCCGAGGTCCACGAACAGAGCTACGCCGACGAAAGTGCTACCGATGTGCCGGCGAAGGCGGTCTTCGAGGGCGGATGAACCCACGGGAATACGAGGCGATCATCTTCGATTTTGACGGCGTTCTTGCGGAATCCGTCGATGTCAAGACGCGCGCGTTCGCCGAACTCTATGCCGACTACGGTCCGGAGATGGTATCGCGAGTTGTGGCGCATCACCTGGCTCATGGCGGGGTGTCGCGTTACGAAAAGTTGCGGTACTACCATGAAGAGTTCCTGCGACGGCCTCTCGGAGAGGAAGAGCGGCAGCTTCTTTTGGAACGCTTCGAAAATCTCGTGGAGGATGCGGTCGTCGCCAGCGACTGGGTTTCGGGGGCGCGGGAATGCCTGGAACAGCATGTGGGGCGTGTACCCTTGTTCGTCGTTTCCGGCACCCCGCAGGGTGAGCTGGAGCGGATTGTCGAACGGCGCGGCATAGCTCGGTATTTCGTCTCTGTCCACGGCTCGCCGCTTGGCAAAACGGCGCATCTCCGGAATATCATTGGCCAGCGTGGCTTCCGTCCTCGCTGTGCGGTCGTGATTGGCGACTCGATGACCGACTACGATGCTGCCATGGAGGTCGGCGCCACCTTCATAGGAAGAGTGCCGACCGGGGCGGACAACCCGTTCCCACCCGCCGTCTCGATCGTGCCCGATTTGACGGATCTCGGCCTCGGGGCAAGCGGCGTCACCGGCCTGG
>JADFIX010000873.1:2165-2482 GCA_022566435.1 Planctomycetota bacterium | reverse complement strand
AAGTGGTGAAATCGGCCGTGGTGTCGAAGCAACCCGCGGCCGGGGCACCTTCGCATTCGTCCGGAACGCCGTTATCGTCGATATCGTCGCTTCGACCGCAGGCGTACTGCAAGCAGCCGGGCAAGCCGCAATCCACATCACAATCATCGGGAACGCCGTTGCGGTTACAATCGACGGCCACCGCCTGCTGCAAGCCGGCAAGCGGCACGACCGCCACAAAAACCCACGCCACGGGGCGGAAACGGCGATTATTCCTTGTTGGACTCCAAGCGACGGAGCGACGAGCGACGAAGCGACGTAGAGAAAACAAAATGTGC
>JADFIX010000873.1:0-2155 GCA_022566435.1 Planctomycetota bacterium | reverse complement strand
ACGACGCACCTACGGCTAACGTAAATTCGCAAAATGATCACACGACGGCTAAGACCCCTCCCGGCACGACATGCCGGGCCCTCTTTCCTGCCACTGAACTACCATTAACCCTACCCGGTGAACTGACCTATGTCAAGGAATAGTTATGATTCTATGACTTTTTCAGCCGTTGTTTTAGTGAAGGCGCCGTGCCAAATGTGACCTAGAAGTATCCGAAAAGTACGTAGTCTATACAGCCTACACAAATCCTTCGCGGTAGTCTCTGCCTATTCGTTCGTGCGGTCAGACCCTACCTACCTTTGATCGACTCTGGCGGCTCTTGCCGGCAAGCAAAGAGTAGAACACAGGTAAAACCAGAAGCGTCAGCATTGTCGATGTCACGACGCCGCCGATGACCACCGTGGCCAGCGGCCGCTGCACCTCGGCACCGACGCCGGTATTGAAAGCCATCGGTACGAACCCCAAACTGGCGACCAGGCCGGTCATCAACACCGGGCGAAGGCGCGTCATGGCTGCATGTTGAATGGCTTTCTGCAAATCCATTCCCTGATCCAGCAAACTCCGCAAGTAGGACACAAAGACCATGTCCCCGAGTACGGAAACACCGAACATCGCGACAAAGCCGATGCCCGCCGAGACGCTGAACGGCATATCGCGGACGTAAAGCGCGACCACGCCGCCCACCGCCGCCAGGGGCAACGTCGAAAAGATGCGAATCACATCGCCGAATCGACCGTAGGTCATGTACAAGAGAACGAAGATGAGACCCAGCGCAAGGGGGACGACGATCATCAACCGCCGCCCGGCACGCTGAAGATGCTCGAACTGACCGCCATAGCGAACAAAATACCCCGGCGGGAATTCGATTTCGGACTCGATCTGCCGTCGCGCGTCGGCCACCAGGCTCGCGATGTCGCGGCCACGCGCGTTGCATTGGACGACGATACGACGCTTGCTCCATTCCCGGTGAATGGTGGACGGGCCCTCCACGATCTCCAGGTCGGCGAGACGTGACAGCGGCAGGCGTTGTCCCGACGAAGTGGGGATGAGCAGGCCGGCCACACGCTCCGGGTCGGTTCGGTATTCGTCGGGCAAGCGAACCGAGAGCGGAAAACGCACTTGCCCCTGTCGGATCTCTCCGACCTGGACGTTGCCGATGGCCGCGACGAAATCCAAGACTTCGCCGGCGGGCACACCGTACCGTGCAAGCTGATCCTGCCGCAGGCGAATATTCAGCGTAGGTTGGCCGGTGACCTGTTCGGTCACCACATCGGCGGTCCCCGGAATCTTCCGTAGGATTTGCTCGATCGCGGATGCGAGCGTTTTTAGCTGGTCGAAGTCGTCGCCGAAGACCTTGACGCCCAAGTCGCTACGGATGCCGGCCACCATTTCGTTGATCCGCATTTCGATGGGCTGTGTGAAGATCGTGCGCATGGCGGGCATGCCTGCCAATTCGGTCTCCATCTGCTCCACAAGTTCGGCTTGTGTCGCGGCGCGAGTCCAGTGATCTCGCGGGTAGAGCGTCAGGAACACGTCCGTGAGTTCGATGCCCATCGGATCGGTCGCGATTTCCGCCGTCCCCGTCCGCGACCAAATGTGCTTGATCTCCTCTGGGAATTCTTCCAGCAACAGTCGTTCGATCTGCGTGCCGTACTCAATTGACTGGTCGATGGATACGCCCGCGAGGCGCACGGTGTTGATAACAATCGCCTCTTCGGAAAGCCGTGGAATAAAGACGGCGCCGAGACCCGAAGCGATCCACACGGCGCCGACTAAAGCCACGGCGACGGTCGTCAAGACTGCGACGCGGGCGCGCAGCACATAGAGAAGCACCGGGGCGTATACCCGCTTGGCAAATCGTACGATCAACGGCTCGCGATCTTTCGCCTTGGTTGGTAGAAGAAGGCTGGCCAGTACGGGCATGAGCGTCAGAGACAGAATCAAAGAGCCGCTCAATGCGAAGACCACGGTCAGGGCCATCGGCGAGAACAGCTTGCCCTCCATGCCCTCAAGCGTGAGGATCGGGAGGTAGACGATCATGATGATCAGCTCGCCGAACATGGTCGGCTTGCGCACCTCGATCGCCGCGTCGCGCACGATGTCGATTCTCGATCGGCCGTCCTTGTCGTCGGCCAGGCGCCGCACGCTGTTTTCG
>JADFIX010000872.1 GCA_022566435.1 Planctomycetota bacterium | reverse complement strand
TCGAGTTGATAGGTGGCACCGAATCGATCGCGCCTTGTCGCACTGTTGCTGACCGGCGTTTTGGCCGTATGCAGCATGATACCGAATACTCGTATGGCCGCTCTTCACCCGCCACCGACCCCACACCACGAACGGGCAAAGTTCCTGGCACAGAAGGCGAACGCAGGCGATCTTGTCGTCGCCCTTTCTTATGACCGGGACTACTTGCTATACTACCTGAATCGTTATGGATTCGCCGGAGAGATTGTCAGCTTTCCATCGTGGCTCGATCACCAGATCGGTTGGGTCGATACGGAGGCGGATCTCGCAACGGCCCGCGACGGCCGGCTTGATCGAGACGCCGAGATCCTGACGGACTCAATTCGTCACGTCCTGGCAGACAACGGGAAAGCCTTTCTCCTTCTAGACTGGCTCGACCCAAACGGAACCGGGGAGCGCGGTCCCTTACGCCGCGTGCTGGCTGACGCAATGACCCAGGCGGGTATTCGTTTCAACGTTGCAGACGAAAGATTGCAGGTCTTGGCTGTAGGATGGTGATCCACCACATGGGGCGAGCCCTCGACACCAAGCGCGCCCACTGCCGATCATTACACCGCGTGACGAATTAATGCTGTTTTTCAATTCTCCGATACTTATTTCCGCACACCCTTATTCGGTCGTCGTGGCGCCGCCTTTTTTTTCTTCTTTCCTTTGGTACGCGACTTCTTCTTTTTCTGGGTTTGCATTGGATCCTCCTTAGTTCTTGGTCCATTTCTCTAGTTTATTTATCAGGCCGTCCGGGGACAATGTTGTTGCAAGTCCGTCGCGAACGTCCTCCGCTAGTTTTGTGAGCTCAGTAATTTCTCTATCGCCCGACGGAAGGGAAACGACACTTGACTTTCGCTTTAGGATTTCCAATAATGATCGTAACAAACCGGCCGCAGCCTTTCGAACCCATTGTTGATTCGTCGTTTCCTGACCCTCTTTCCTCATTATTTCGTAGGCAAGGATACAAAACCCCACGATGACGCTGGGGTCCCAGTCTTCTGGACCTTTGCGCCTCATCAGGACGCTAAACAGGGCCTCTACAATCTTTGGTTTCGCCTTGTCCGTGAGATTCTCCGGCCAATCCCAGTCGATACTGGGAACCCACTGACAGGTCATGTCTTCCGTGAGTAGTAGATCAGTGTGCTCAAGCAAAACCTCGGCGGCCTGAATCTGAGAATCTTCGTCGTCCTTCTGAAACGCACGATCGAGTAGCCAGCACGCAGCATAGCTACTAAACATACGATCCCTCCACATGTTTTCAAGGAGGCACAGAGCCATTGGAAGCTTATCATGGAGCGCGAGCGCGAAGAGCGCCGCAATCTGCTGCGAACGACCTGCATCTTTACCGTCATCCGTACCGAGAAGGGCCACGATGCGGACGACCGTATCGACATCTTGCCTCTTCTCTGCATACTGCTCGCGCGCCTCGGTGGCCTCTTTCAACAGCATGTTTCGTTCCTCAAGCGGCCTCTTCAGTAGCGTTGCTGCGGTCGTCGCCGTCGCCGTAACGAGAGTGGTAGATACGACGCCTGCGAACGCAAGACATGCCGCAACGAACTTGCTGTCCGATCCAGACGCCTCAGCAAGCTTGAGTGTCCAGATCAGCAAATAGATCGCGAGACCAACCAAGCCCAGATGAAGCACGATAAACAGAATTCCCCACCCATCCATGAATTTAGAACGACCGCGCTGGCTCATCCAATGGACTCCAGAAGAAAGTTGAACCGATTCTACACCATGTACGACACGTCCGCCATCGGGACGTAGCCCCGCAGCTCCGAAAGCTCTACGCTGCGTACAAACGAACACTATCCGCCGATCCACAACGTGTCGACTTCGTCAGTAAAACCCTGTTGGGCCGATGCTGGATGGTAGCAATTTGGGGCGAATTCCTGCGCCGAATCCGGTTTTCGCGTCAACTCGATGCGCGCAGCTAAGTCGGGTGCATCTCGATGTACATTCCGATTCCTTCATCGACCTTCGGGCGACTCTCGCCATGCTGTATAGCACGCTTTCGCTTCGCGCCAAGCGTGGTACCCGGGGGACGAAAAAATACAAGTGTTGATCGTCGGTAACACGTCAGCCGTTTGCAATGCATCACGGGGCGGGAGAATGTTAAAATAAGGAACTTGCGCGCTGCTCCTTGCGCTGGTATGCAATGAGCGATGCAGCCAGGGACGGCGAGAACGGTCGAGGCTATCATCGACGCGGCGCTGCGCGGGGAAGTGGATGAAACCCGCGCCCGACAGCTTCATGCTCTGGGACCCGAGGCCGTGGCGCCGGCCTTGCTCGCGACCAGCAAACGGATCGCCGAACAAGGGGCCCGCATTGCCGAGCTGCAAGGGGAGCCAAGATAGGGGTAGGAAGGACCGGTTGAGTACCCGGTCCCTCCCCCCTCCGAACCGTGCGTGCGGATCTCCCGCACACGGCTCTCCGGTTGGTGGTTCACCGCTGA
>JADFIX010000031.1:8707-12268 GCA_022566435.1 Planctomycetota bacterium | reverse complement strand
CGGGGCCGAAAGCGTCGGCGCCCACAAGACCTCGATGCTGCAGGACGTGGAAGCCGGCCGGTCCCTGGAAACCGAAGCCCTGATCGGCGCCATCCTGGAACTGGGGAAAATGACGGAGACGCCGGCCCCCGCCAAAGCCAAGCCGGACCCGCGGGCTGAGAACCAGGGGAGATCACCGTTCCTCACGTTTGTGGACGGCTCGATCCGTTTGTCGCTCACCAGCACGTGGGCGGCGGCCGGACTTTTTGTCGGCCTGACGACGCTGCTGGTCGCTTTCGAGTTTGGCAAAAGACAGGGTTTCACCGGCGGCGTGGAGGCCGGCAGAGCTTCATACGCCGCGGAGGCAACCAGCGAGATCGACTTGGCCCGTCTCCAAGAGCCGACCACACATATTGTGGCGGGGCTGTTGGACAACGTGCCCGGGACGGATCCCGCAACGCGGGCAGGCGGCAAGACAAAGCTGGCACCCGTCGCGAAAACGAGTTGGATTCGCGATTATACGTATATTGTCGCCCAGGAATTTGCGGGCGGGCAGGCGGAGAGCGCGAGACAGGCCCGAGCGTTTCTCGCAAAAGACGGCGTGGAAACCGCCATGGTGATCCAACCGGGCGGTTCGATCCAGTTGATCACCACGCAGGGATTCAATCGACGGGATGCAGCGCAGAAGAAAATGGCGGCTGCGGCGCTGGAAAAAGTACACAAAATTGGTAAACGGTTTTACGCCCAGGGCGGCGGCTACAAGCTAAGCGGATACTTCAAGACGCTCAAAGGCGATAGTTGGTAACGGGAGCTACTCGAATGTCGATGGACAAGTCACTTAAATCGAAAAACACACTACAAAGACACCGCAACGTGCTTACCCGGGCGGAGCGTGTCGAGTACATGAAAGAAACTGAACAGTGGAGCGACGACTCGTCTCCTTTCGGAATGCCGAAAATCGTGCACCGCAAGGCCGCGGTCGGCAAGAAAGATAAGGCTGAAAAGAAAGACGAGGGCGAGGAGTCGACCGAAGGTGACGCTGTCAAGACGGAGGAGACCAAGTAGCGCCTCGGCGACCGCCGGTAGCCTGACTGAACGGCTATACCCTGAAAACGGTTTGATGATCGCCGCGGCAACCTGGTTGTCCGCGGCGTTTTTCTTTCTTGCGGGTCACTTCAGACGCGAGACACCTTATGACCGGAAAACAATTCATCGCGGAACACGTCAAGCCGATCGGCTCTTCCGGTATTCGTAGAGTGTTCGACCTTGGTGCCACGCTGGAAAACCCCATCAATCTTTCCATCGGCCAGCCCGACTTTCCCGTTCCGGAACAGGTCAAACAGGCGATGATCGAGGCCATTCGCTCGGACAAGAACGGCTACACCGTCACGCGGGGGATCAAGCCGTTGCGAGACCGCATTACGACCGAGTTACAGCGGGAGTTCGATTGGGACCCGGACGTATTCGTCACCTCAGGGACCTCCGGCGGGCTCGTGCTTGCTTTGATGGCTACGTTGAATCCCGGCGAAGAGGTGTTGATCGGCGATCCGTACTTCGTCTCTTACAAGCATCTGGTCCGACTGGCGGGTGGCGTACCCGTTTGCGTCAACCTGTACGATGACTTCCAGCTTCACCCCGAACGATATGAATCCGCCATCACGAAAAAGACCAAGATGATGATCGCCTGCTCGCCCGGCAATCCAACGGGCGCGGTATATCGAAAAGACGACGTGCAAGCCCTGGCAGAAATCGCCCGGCGGCATGATCTACTAATCGTCAGCGACGAAATCTACTGCGACCTGTCCTATGACGGCCCCAATGCGAGTCCCGTTCCGTTCGCCCCCGAAAGAACGCTCCTGCTTCGCGGATTCGGCAAATCACACGCCATGACCGGCCTGCGAATGGGTTACGCGGCCGGTCCGACCGCTCTGATTTCAGAGATGGCCAAACTACAGCAGTACACGTTTGTCTGTGCACCTCATCCCGCCCAATTCGGCGCGCTCGCCGCCATGGACACGGACATGTCGGAACGCGTGGACTCCTACCGCAACAAGCGAGACTTGATTTGCGCGGAACTGGAAAAAACGTTCACCTTCGTGCGTCCGTCCGGTGGGTTTTACGTCTTCCCCGAAGCGCCAGCCAAGTATCCATCGGCCACGGCGTTCGTCGAAGATGCCATCGCCAACAACGTCTTGATCATACCCGGCGAAGTCTTCAGCGAGCGGGACACGCACTTTCGCATTAGCTATGCCGCGCCGGACGAAAAGATACGTGAAGGCTGCGAGATTCTGCGATCGCTAGCCGTTTAGCACACCCATCGAGCCGCCGCGCGTCGCCTGAGAGCAAAGCGCGCGGTCTGCCCATTATTTCGTGACGTTGAATCGATCGAGTCCTCGTGACTCTACGGCGTCGGCGTACTGATCACACCGAAAATACCTAGAATGAACTGCAAAATCAGCGGCAGGAGACTTGAAATCAACGTATCGAACAGTAGTCCAAAGATGGCAGTCATTTTCGTCCTTTCAAACGGAAATATCACAAATTCGTTCAGTACCAGTTATCGGATCAAACATTGCGGATTAGCCAGCCAAACCCCTGACGGAAAAGGCGAACCCCCGGGGAAAAAACAAAAAAATACCCGCCAGAGGCGGGCATAAAAAAGTGCGGCGATCACCTACTCTCGCCTTTCGACTACCATCGGCCGTGCAGGCTTAACTTCCGTGTGCGGAATGGGAACGGGTGTATCCCTGCACGTATCGTTACCGCAGAGACTAAGATACGCGCCCTATCACTCACGTCAAGACTACAGGCGGAGATTTTTTCTGCACAATGCGGCTGCGATTACGAAGTATTATCGGACTAAAAAGACGTCCGCCGGAGTCAATCGCGGGTGACTTCAACCAGGCTATTCCGTCTCTGCCACGGACGGCGGTACGAGTTTGAACTCGATCGGTTTCGGCGAACGTTTCATGGATATGCCTGCCGGAAGATAGAATTCCGGTAGCCAAGCCTTGTAGACGCCTAACTCTTCGAGATCGGCTTGTTTCAGCTGAATGAACCCGTAGGCGCGGGTCTCCCCGCGAACCAAGCGTTCGATCTCTTCCGCGGGCCCCTCGACTTCAATGGTTTGTGTCACGAGGGTCATCGAAATGCCGTCACGCGCCACCGCCTCAAATCGCTTTGGAAGATTAGAAAAGCTCACCACCAATTTGATAGGCACCGTCGGGATCTTCGCTTCGGCTCGATCGGCTTTGACGATCGCATCCACTTCCACGCGATTGGGTGTCAGTGTCGCATTGGGGCCGAAGATTCTACTGTCCAGCGCCACCGTCACCGACGCCGACTCGCCACGGGGTTTGTTACGTAACAACCGCTCCACTTCGCCGGAAATGTCCAGCTGATTCTGCCGTTCCGAAAGCAGTTGCTCGAATCGGCGTGCCCGAATGCGCAACGTGCTGAACAACACCTTCGACGAAGGCTCCTCGTCGTACGGCAACGACAGCCGATTGAAAGTGATATCCAGCTCTTTGGTCACCATATAGTCCACCACGATGCGAATCGCGGGGGGATCAGCGGAAAGAA
>JADFIX010000031.1:0-8697 GCA_022566435.1 Planctomycetota bacterium | reverse complement strand
AGACGGTCGAAAGTCGCTCCCTGTTCTCGCAAGGCTCTGCGCAGTGAATCACGATCGAGAATCAGATCATGGGTGCCGGCCGGGCGATCTTCAATCCGAAGCCGCGCCGTGATGAGCCCCTGCTTCTTTATGTCCTCGATGATTTTTCGCGGACCCGACACCTTTACCTCAACCCAACGGGTGTTTGTGGCGGGATCGAGTTCAATAAGCATGTCTGGGTTGGCAACCGGTTCGACCTCGAAGGAAACACGGATCGATACGACCTCATTCACTAAACTGTCCGCCCCGGCCCAAATGAAAACGGTCAGGAGCACCGTCATGCTAAGCAGCTTGACTTGTTCCATTGCAACCGATCTCCTTGGTGGCTTCACCTTTCGTAGCGTTGCGGTCTCGTGTTTCCCTCTGCCCGGCTCCGTCCGACAGCGCCTGAACCAACTCATCGCGCAGGCTTTCCGCGTTGAGCCCTCGACGAAGTCGCCCATGGACGGCGACCGAAATCGTACCAGTCTCTTCGCTGATCACGATCACCACGGCATCGATTTCCTGGCTCAAACCAAGGGCGGCTCGGTGGCGGCTACCGAGCGAGCGATCCACCTCACCGGACTCGGCGAGCGGGAATTGGCAACCGGCCGCGATGATCCGACCGCTATGAATGACAACCCCCAGATCGTGAAGAGGCGCTCCCGGCCAAAAGATCGTCTCGAGCAGTTCCGCCGTCACAACGGCATCCAGCCGAACACCGGCTTCGGTCAGCGCGCCGACTTCCCCGGTCCGCTCCACCGCGATTAGCGCCCCGATTTTCTTCTTCGAGAGCCGTTCGACCGCTGTCACAATCGAATCAACGAGATGAGACGATTCCTTGATCCATCGCTGCATCCAAAATCCTTCGCCCACGCGAAGAAGGAACCGCCGCAACTCCGCTTGAAAAGCCACCAGTGAAACCAGGAAGACGCCCAAGATGAAGTAGGGGTAGAGTACCTTGATACGCTCGGATTCCAGTTTGTCGGCAATAAGCCAAACCAGGACGAAGCTCACGACGAGGATGGTCAAGACCGCCCGCATGAGACGAGCGCCGCGCGTGCCCTGCAAGAAACGTAGTATGATATAGACCACCGCACCGACGAGAAGTAGTTCAATCAAGGCCACCCACGGGCGGTCGATCACACGCTCGTAAAGAGATCGAATGCCCGGGAGGAAATCTGCCTGAGTCATGAAGGTCGTAGAGGCCACCTGATCACACCTGATGATCTGACAACGGTCAACTCGTGCGCGCCGGCAACGAATGCGAATGGCTACTGACACCCGAGCAACGCGTCGCAGCGCGAGTATAGGACCAGCGACAGTTGATGGCAAACCGGCTTACAAGAACGTACTATCCGACGCCGTGGGGTAGGAGGAGTATTTGTCGGGTGGATCGAAGCGCCGAAGCGAGATCGATTTACGGCCTATACCGCTCCGAATCCCGATCCGATCAGCTCGGTGAGCCTATCTCTCGGTGTCCGATGCCAGCGTCAGCAGGCGCTCGACCTGAGTCGCCAGGCGAACGGTAGGCCCGAGTACGCCGCAACCTTCGGCTATTTCTGCGGGCTTGACATTACCCGCGACGGCGACGCTGCGCTCATCGTCGGTATCTTTCACCAATGTACGCAACTCGGCCAGGCTGGTCCGGGATCGACCGAGAGATTCCTGAAGCGTCGGACCATCATCCGAGACCGAATGACGCGGCGGCGCGGCGTCTATATGCCTTGTAGGAACCGATTTTTGCTTAAGGATCTCCGCCTGCGACGCAGACGGTGTATCAGCCCCGACGGTCGCTCCTGCTTGGCTAGAATGACGGGGTGAGACGTTGCCAAGAGAAGCCAACCGCTCGCACGCGGCCAGGGCACGTTGCTCCACACGTTGGGCCTTGTCGACCGCCCGCTTGAGACCCTCGAAAATGGTGCGTACTTCTTTCAGGACGGCGCGACTCGTCGCGGCCATTCGAGTAAATCGAGCTTCTTCTTTCGCTCTGGACCCGTTTTCGGCGCGAATTTTCTCAGTGAGAACGATCGCTTGGTGAACGAGCGGCTTGAGCCGGGCATCGGCAGCCTGCGCTTGAGCGATCGTCGTGGATAGACCCCCCATTGTCCGGACCGCACCCGACCTTCCTTCGTTCACCTGATCCACCGTGCGCGCAAGCTCTGCGGCGACTCGATGGGCATCCCGCGGAAGCCCCTTCGTTTCAAGCACTTCGCTTCCGACGAAGCCGTTTGGCACCCCGGATGGGAGCCCGGCGCGGGCGTTCTCGAGCCGCGTCTCCAATTCAGTGATTCGGCGTGAAAAAAGACTGACCACCGTGCCGACAGGGTCGCATGTCGCCGCGTTCTCGGATGTCGAGACCGCCCCGGCCGCGTGGTGCGCTGTCGGCGGTTGGACAGTTTGTTGCATGGTATTCGTGTCGTCGCTCCGGACCGGCCGCTCATCGCATCCAAGACCCATCATTTGCGTCACGCTGGCTTCGATGAACTCCTCGTCCAATCTGCGGCAGTCGGCAGAGTAGGCACTTAGCATCGCGTTATCGCAGATGGTGTTGATCAAACGTGGCAATCCGTTTGAGTGTTTGTAGATTCTGTCGATGGCCGGTCTATCGAAGATGTCGGTGTGGGGTGCCCCGGAAATCGTCAAGCGGTGGCGGATATACTCCTCGGTGAGGTTCCGATTCAGCGCTGGTAGGTGAAACGTCCGGAAAATCCGTTGACGTAGCTGGTGAAACTCGGACGAAGCGAACCTGTTTCGCAGTTCCGGTTGACCGAGAATGATGATCTGAAGGAGCTTGGCGTCATCGGCTTCGAGATTGCCGATCATTCGTAGCTGCTCGAACGCCTCCACTGTCAATGCCTGCGCTTCATCCAACACAAGAACGACCGGGACGTCCTTGCTGAATTCCGCAAGTAAGAAGTCATGCAACGTGTGAACGAGCGTGTTTTGGCTAGCATCGGGCTCGACGAAAAGCTGGAACTCGGAACATAACGCCTCCAGCAAGTCGCTTCCACTCTGTATGGCATGGTGGATGCTGGCGAAGGCGATCTGGGATCCGAAATGCTTCAACATCAAGCGAGAGATCAACGTCTTGCCGGCGCCGACCTCGCCGGTCAATAGCACGAACCCCTTCCGCTCCTGAACGGCATAGACGAGTGACGCCAGCGCCTCTTCGTGATCCGGGGTGGAAAAGAAGAAACGAGGATCCGGGGTATTATTGAACGGTAGTTCGCGCAGGGCGAAAAACTCGGCGTACATACGGGACTCCCACAGGACCCTCAGGCCCGATATGGAGATTGCAAGTTAGCACAAGAGGATATCGACCCTGCCCAAACGCGCCTTGAGGTTCCAATAAGACGCTTTTTCGCCGGCTGGCGCTTCCGATCCGGTGCGCCCGGAGCTAACTCGACCAACAAGCACTCGGACTCACGCGTCGAGGTTCAGGTCTTATCGGAGGAATCCGATAAGTCGGCATGGTTCGTGAGATCGCACGTTGATCGGTCTCGACCGTGGCATAACCGGCTTGCGCAGAATGGCTCGATCTCCGCATGTGGGGAGGCCTGATGAAGCTGATGTACAAGTGGCTGCCTCTGGCGGTGTTCATACTCTCGTCTCTCTCGGGGTGCGCGCCGAAAAACACCGATATGCTTCATTTTCTTCGTGAGAGTGAACATGACGTATCCGCGATCGAATATCGTGTCGGAATCCCGGACATCATTCGAATCAGCGCCCCAAGCATCCTGGAAATCGACGGTGTCGATCAGCGCATCCAACCGGACGGAAAAATTACGCTTCGCCTACTCGGTCCGGTAAAAGTCGTCGACATGACCTCCAAAGAGATCGCCGCCAAGTTCGAACTACTGCTCAGCCGGTACTACGTCGCGCCAAAGGTCAGCGTCAAGATCGGGTTCGCCAGCAAGAAGTATTATGTCTTCACAAGGGGCGGCACAACGGCAAGAGCGTACACCGGGCGCGACACGCTGTTTGACACCGTCGCTCCCTATGCAGGCGATTTCCGCGTCTGGACAAGCCGCGTGAAGATCATCAGACCGTCACACGGCGAAACGCCCGTCCGGACGATCACGGTGGATGTAGACAATATGATCAAGTACGGTGACCTAAGCAAGAATATCCTCTTGGAACCCGACGATATTGTTTGCATTCCACCCACTCCTCTCGCGTGGTTCGCCGATCGACTCCGAGAGCTGATCTACCCCATCACACCGGCAGTGCAGGCGTACCAGGCACCGGCGGATGTCATTTACGCCGACGAAGTCTATGGCGACGATCATCGCGGTGGCACTCGCAGACCGCGGAGATGACAGGAAGAAATACCGCATCCTTGAAGAGGACGTAAGAAACTCCGATTGGGGCGTTGGAAAGACGGAAAATGGGAAGAATCGCAGACGCCCTAAGACGCGCCGAACAGGAACGGCGGATGGACCGCAGCCCGAGTGGCGCGGCGGGATCGACCCCCGCGCGACTCCGCGATCGACCGTCCCCTGGTCGATCGACGGCGCCCGATTCTGTCGACAACGACACGCCCCCGGTCGACAAGCCCATCGCCAGAAAGGAGGGACTCAACGAAGCCCTCATTCCCTACTACAGGACTTCCTCGCTGATCGCCGAGCAATACCGATCGTTGCGTACCAGGCTTCTGAGCCAGAACCCGCAATACGAACACCGAACACTGGCCATTACCAGTTCCGTCCCCAAAGAGGGGAAGAGCGTGACAACGCTGAATCTCGGCTCCGTTCTGGCGGAAATCCGCCACTTGAAGGTCCTCGTCGTGGACGGCGATTTCAGACGCGGCTCGCTGGCCAAAAAACTCAACCAACCGAGCGGTCCCGGACTGGCGGAAGTACTGGCCGGTGAAGCGACTTACTCGGAGGTCATTCGCAGTACGCCGATTCCCAATCTCAGTTTCGTGCCCGCCGGCAACACCCAGAAACATTCGGCGGCTGAACTTTTGGCTTCCGGCGGGGCGAAACCGCTCTTCCAGCGAATGCTCAATGACTACCACTATACCATCGTCGACACCCCTCCGGCGACGACGGTATCCGACGTGGGTGTCATCGGACAGTTTTGCTCGGGCGTCATTTTGGTGGTCCGCCTGCATCGGACGGACGAGGGCGCCGCCAAACGCTCTGTTCGGCTCCTTCAGGCGAATAGCATTCCCATCATCGGATGTCTGCTCGTCGGACGTGACGCACCGGGCGGACGATACGGTTTCGGCTATCGACACGACTACTCAGGCTACTACGACTACTATGGGAAGGGAAAAGACGGTCTGTAATCGGCGTCGATTACGGAGGGCATGGGAAAGACGAGCGGTTTCGACATGCTGAGATCGCGACCGACTTAGAGACGGGAAACTATTACGTGATAGAAGGACGCATCATCGTGTGCCTGGCGAGCGCGTGGGATTACGATCCCACAAGCAAGCACCAGGTCATGAAAGTACTCGCCGAACGAAACGACATTGTATGGATCAACTACCATGGGACGCGCAGGCCGGCCATGACCAGCGCGGACCTGAAAACCGGCTTTTCCGTCTTGCGGCGCGTCCTCAAGGGCATTCGCCGTGTCGATCGGTCGATCGTTCAGGTCACGCCACTTGTCGTGCCTGGCGTCAGACACTGGCTTCTGAAACGACTTCACCAGCGCATTCTCATCTCGCAGATTAAGCGGGCCATCGCCACGATACCCGGCTCGACGGTCAAGCCTATTCAGGTGTGGTCTTTTGCGCCCGATGTCCCCTACCTCGTCGGACAGTTCAAGGAGGAGTGCTTCCTCTACTATTGCGTGGATGAGCATAGCCAGTTTCGAGGCGTGGACGCAGAAAGCATTACCAACGCCGAGTCGGAACTCATGGATCGTGCGGACTTAGTCATCACCACGTCAGAAGCCTTGTTCCAAAACAAGCGCCAACGGCGACCGGATGCCCTGCTGGTTCGGCACGGCGTCGATTTTGAGCGTTTCTCCGCGGCATGGCGCCACGAGCTTCCCAGGCCGAGTGATATGCCCGCGTCGCACACCGGACCGATCTTCGGGTTCTTCGGATTGATCGAATTCTGGATCGATCGCGCGCTCATCGCCGAGGTCGCGCGGCTTCGTCCGAACTACACATTCGTCATGATCGGCGACTGCAAAGTGGATGTATCGCACTTACGAAAACTGCCGAACGTCCACTTCCTCGGTAGGAAACCGAACGAAATGCTGCCCGCATATTGTGCGACTTTCGACGCCGGCCTTCTTCCGTTCGTCACCGACCCCATGACCAAGAACGTCAACCCCATAAAAATGTACGAGTATCTTGCCGCCGGACTACCGATCGTCTCCACGCCCATGCCGGAGGCCACGC
Organism: Planctomycetota bacterium; assembly: GCA_022566435.1. Taxonomy (GTDB): domain Bacteria; phylum Planctomycetota; class Phycisphaerae; order UBA1845; family UBA1845; genus JADFIX01. The sequence goes on along the minus strand of JADFIX010000031.1, from coordinate 2,315 downwards.
GGTTCGAAGGGCCGATTCGAATTGCCGATACGCCGCAACGCTTTGCAGAGGCCTGCGACGAGGTCATCGCGTCCGATTTCCCCGGGCGACGGCGACAAATAAGTGCTGTCGTCGAGAGCGAGTCGTGGCTGTCCAAGGTCGAATTGCTCTCGGAAATCGTGACCCAACGTCTGCTCGGACCGGTTCAAGCGGCATCAATGCCCGTTGACGCGGTCGCGCCGCGAAGGACCACGACACTCCCATCAATGAATGCGACGCCCCCCGGGCACCTCGTCGATTTCAGCGCTGTTGGCGGATCGAGCCGCCGCACGTAGAATACGCCCTCACGCGGACTTTCGTAGCGGGATTGATTCGATGAGAAAAACGATCGCTGCCTGCCTGATGGGAATCAGCCTTGCGCTGGGCAGTTGCGGCACTTCCATCACCGCCGACGTCACCAACCAGATCATCGGTGCGGACGGGCAACCGCTCATTCTCGACGACTTGACCAAAATTGCCAACGATGCGAGCTTGTCAGTCGAGCAAAAACGCCAGGCATTTCGCGAGCTGGGAATCGAAGACGAGAAGCTCGTCGCTCAGTTCGCCAAGACCAAGCACGTCATCAAAGGGTTCCGCTTTGACCCCCACCAGGTGCGGCGATGGAACGCTGACCCAAATGTCGACGTGTTGCTCGTTGACGGATCGCCCGGCGGTGAAGGGGCGGCGTTCGATCACCAGAAACTGGCTGACATGATGCCCGTGATCGAGAAGCCGATCATCCTCGCCGGCGGATTGAACGCCGACAACGTCGAGGCAGCGATTCAAACGTTGCATCCCTTTGGCGTCGATGTTTCCAGCGCGGTCGAGTCGGCGCCGGGCATCAAGGATCCCAAGTTGATCCGCGACTTTTGCGACGCGGTAGCGCGAGCCGATGCGATCGTGTAGCGCCGGGGCTCCGAGCCGTGGGTTGAGCGGGCCTGCTCTTGACCGTCAAACCGCGGTCTTGGACTTGCTCACCAGCCGAATCCCCTCGATTTTCAGGTTCTTGTCCACCGCCTTGGTCATATCCCAAAGGGTCAGGGCGGCGATGCTCACGGCGGTCAGTGCTTCCATCTCCACGCCGGTCTTGGCCGTCGTTGAGACGGTCGCTTCGATGCGCAAGCGCTGCGGCTCAATGCGCTGAAAGTCAACCCGCACCCGATCGAGCGGCAACGGGTGACAAAGCGGAATCAGATCATCGCATCGCTTGGCGGCTTGAATTCCGGCGATGCGCGCCACCGCCAGTGCTTCGCCCTTGGGCACGTCGCCCGCCTCGACCTTATCGAGCGTCGTGGCCGCAGCGCAAAAGAACCCCTCGGCCGTGGCCTCGCGCCGCATCGGTGGCTTATCCCCGACATCAACCATCGACGCTCGACCTTGCTCATCAAGATGTGTCAGTTCATCGGACATTTCAAGAATCACAGAAACGATTGGGTGGGAGCATACACCACCGTGAATCGTAGGCTACGTCTGATCCATTGAGCGGGAAGGCTCAGCGCCGGCGGGATGATACAATCCAGTCCACGAGGTGAACCATGCGACTCCAACGAGACTCTTTACTCGTTCTGCTGGCGGTGCTTCTCACTGGATGTAACCAGAACACCGTTCCCCAAGAGACGGCATCACCCACGCCGCCGCCACCGGAGGTGGATGATCCGAAGACGGCCAGCTTCGTGGGTCTGACTTGTGTGGCCGACTTTGTGGACCCCTGAGTAGTCATTGGGGGGAGGGCGGACGCGGCGTAGCGCTCGATCGGGAGCACGCGTTGCTTCTGATGATCGTCACGGTGCCGTGCCGCTCAACCGGGGCGCCAATTCAACTGCTGAGGAGTTAGCTGAGCACCTCGCGGATTGCTGCAACTATTTTCTGAATAACGTCTTACGACATATCAGCTTCCGTTGAACTGCGGCAGTTTCAAGCCGTGCCCTCGATCATCAATCAGGCGTGTTTTATTTCTAGGGCTAGATGGCGAGCCTCCCTGGAAGCCGAGAATGTCCTGCCATGGCCGAGGCTGCCCCTCCTGTTGACATAAGCAGGCTGCAGATATATCTTGTTGCTAGTCAGGAATATACGTGTATATTTCGACCTCACACAAATCGGAAGAAACAGGCAGGCAGAGGAAGTAGATCGAAGGAAGCAGGAGCGGGGAGAAAGCAGAACTCGCAACTCACAAGTGCGATTCCAAGCACTCACGAGTTTGATCAGGAGAGGAGGAGAACATCGAATCATCTCTGGATCCCGCAGGCAACGGATGCAAATCTAGTGCTCCGATGCACGTGATTTGATGGACACTATCG
>JADFIX010000871.1 GCA_022566435.1 Planctomycetota bacterium | reverse complement strand
ACGATTCGCCGCGGAGATCGCCAAACGACTACCGTGGCATCGATGCCGACGTGCGTAGGCGTGGCAGCGACAGCAAAACGATCTGAATCACGCTCAGCAGCGCGCCGAACGGGAGGTACCAGAGGCCGGCCACCGCGCACATGAGCATGCCCCGCCATGCCCACGGCACACCAAAGATGAAACAAACGATCATCGCTACCCAAAATAGCCCCAGGATCAGGTGAATCGATTTCATCAAAAGGCTGGGCGGCGGAGCTGGGGTGCCCGATCCCAGCCTGGACGTGTGGCCCGTCCCGAGGCTTCCTATTGCATCATCACCGGTTCGGATTCCTCAATGCCGTCGCCGAAACGACGCCGCACGTCGTCGAACCGCGTATGACATCGTAGGAACACTTCCACGATGGCGGGATCGAAATGGGTGCCGGAATCTCCCTTGATGATCGCCACGGCCTGGGCGTGTGGTTTGGCGTTCTTGTAGCGTCGCCTGCTGGTGATGGCGTCGTAGGCGTCGACGAGGGCGATGATGCGGGCCGCGAGGGGGATGTCTTTGCCTGCGATCCGTCTGGGATAGCCCGCACCGTCGAATCGCTCGTGGTGGCAGTGAACGATGTCAATGCACATCTGCAAAAGGGGAACCGGTCGCGTGGGGTCGAGCGCCTGTGAAAGCACGCGCCGGCCGATTTCCGTGTGAGTCTTCATGATCTGGAATTCCTCATCCGTTAGCGCACCAGGCTTCATCAGGATGTCGTCAGGAATGCCAACCTTTCCAATGTCGTGCATGGGGGCCGCTTGGACGAGAAGCTCGATGAAGTCCTCGGATATTTCCCCCGTGAAGGAAGTGCTTCGCGCCAATTCGTTGGCCAGGATACGTGACAGGAGTGCGACGCGGCCCAGGTGCCGCGTCGTCTCTTCATCGCGATATTCAGCCAAGTGCCCGACCGTCTGAAGAAGGACGCGCAAAGACTGCTGAAGCTGCACACGCCGTGTATCGTTGTCCAGGGCGATGGCCGCGGCATCGGCGATGGACCGGATGCACTCCACTTCCTCTTCGGAAAAGGGTGTATCGTCCGGTTTGTCGGTCACGTTGAGTACGCCCAGTACGCCGTCTTGGGTCTCCAGCTTTGCGACCAAGGGGGTGCTGACAAAAGCGTCCTGGGCATAGGCCGTCCGACCCTTGGAACCGCGGCCATAGGCCTTGGCGGAAATTGTCTTACCACTTTGAAAGACCTGTCCGGCGATGCCCTCGTCGGTGGTGAGATGGATTTTGCGCATGGTTTCCGCGTCGATTCCTAAGGCCCGTTCGCAGGTCAGGGCATCGTCCGCACCGTTGCGCAAGAGCAATGAAATCCGAGTGGCCGACGTCACATCTTCGACACATCGCATGAGAAGGTCGAGAATGTCGTCACGGCTCTTCGATTGGTTCAGGTCTCGCATGAAGTCATTAAGAAGCTGAAGTCGCTTGGTCTTGGCATCGACTTCCGCCTCGAGACGGGCGTTGAGCTTGTCCAAATCCTTGCGGGTTCGCGCCAGGCGGTGGACCGTTCGTACACGGGCGAGTAGTTCGGTCAGATCGAAGGGTTTGGCCAGGTACTCCTCCGCACCCGCTTCCAAACCGCGTACGACATCTTTGGCGCCCGTTCGTCCGGTGAGCATGATGACCGGAATGTCAGCGGTGCGGAGATCACGGCGGAGGGCTTTCGTGGCTTCGATACCGTCCATGCCCGGTAGTCCGATATCCATAATGATGAGGTCCGGGCCTTTCGAGGCGGCAAGCGCTAAGCCTGTCGCGGCGTCGCCGGCCTCCAAGACATCGAAGCTTGCGGCCCGCAGATGGGCATTGACCACGAAACGGAGTTCCGGTTCGTCTTCGATGATCAGAACGACACTATTCGTCTCATCAGCCATATATGCTCGTTTCTCGTTCGCGAATCCCTGGTCCGCCTTCGTGCTTGGATGTCCCAGGACTCCCATCGGCAAGTTGTGAATTGCCCCGAACTAACGGCGCGAATAGTGCATGCGTTCAAGAGTAGTGTCTTCAAAAATAAGAAAAGTCGACCTTGATGGCGGTCTACTTGTGCGGGCCGATAACCAACTCGAACTCCAAGAGCGACTCTTCAGCCTGGTTTTGCTCGCGTCGCTGCTGAGATTAACGCGCGATTTCTTGGGCGCACGTCCGATCAATGCTCGCGTGCCGGGCTTATCCGTCGGAACGTATCGGCCGGTGTGGCGTCGGAGAATTACCGGCGCTGGGGCACACGTCGGCATGCGGTCGAAGCGTTCTTCTTGATCGCTGCTTGCTCCGACAACTAGGCCGCATTTCTCACCAGGCGGGCTTGCTTCGATTTGCGCCACACGTGTGGTCACGCGTCGCCCCAAGGGGGCAACCACATATCAGCCTTGCGCCACGAAGGCGTGGGAAAGGAGGAAGAAAAAGTGACGTATTTCTGAAACCTTTCGTAGGAACCCTGCGGGTGCGATTCCCGTCCGGTAGAGC
>JADFIX010000870.1 GCA_022566435.1 Planctomycetota bacterium | reverse complement strand
ATGGTTTTCTCCTCCTTGAGAAAGTAACGAGTCAAAATGGCTCAAATCCGGCCGTGGTACGTTGACCGCCGGAAGAGATCGCAGCGAGGGCGATGGCTCCTGCGGACGAGTGGCATCGAGCGATGCCAGATGCTCTGCGCGTTGGGTGATTCGCTCCGCTGTGACGACCCCGTCACGGTAACACGCCCCAATAGACCGCTTAATTCGCTCCAGCGGATGCACGGCCAGCAGCTGCAATACTCGAATATAATGCCGTGCGCCAGGTAGTCGGCCATGCCGCGCTTCAAAATGCTCCCGCAACTGACGGAACATCGTCGGCAGGCGCCAATCGCGGTAAACGTCCGTGTGATCCAGATACGCCGGTTTCCTGCCGAGCATGGCCAGATAATGCAAGGGATCGAGTATCTGTTCTCCTTGGCCGTAGCACCGCTCGTGTTGGGCAATGATCTGGCCATCACGCACCACCTCAAGTCGGTCCACGTAGGCTTTTACCGTGACTGTCTGGAAGGCATGTCGACGGGGCACACTGTAGTAATTCTTCTCCCAGGTCACCGTCTGGTACTTATCGACTTTGCGAACCTCGCTCACGGCCGCCTCAAAGGGGTACTCAGGCAGAGGCAACGCGTTTTGTTGGTCGTGGCGAAAACGCTCGCCGATGGTTTCGCTCTGGCCGGCGATCGTTCGCTCCCCATCCTGCTCACAGCATCTGCGCAGAAAGAGATTCAATTCGGTCCGATCTTTGACTCGAGGAACGGGCGTCGCCCACTGGCGTTCCAACAACTTCACCCGGTTCTCGACGTGTGGCTTCTCGTTGCCCCGGGCCGGCAGGCAGAACAGGGGCTCGAAGTTGTAGTGGCTGGCGAGCGCCTGCCACCGCGGATTCAGCTCCCGCTGACGGCCTCGCAAGATCGTCTTGGCAACCGTCTTGGGGTTGTCCCACCACAATTCCCTGGGTACCGAATGAAAAAACGCGAAGGCTTCCACCGTGCCATGCAGAATGGCCTCGGTCTTCTCGCTCGGCAGGGCGATCGCAAAGGTCGCATTCGAATAGGCCCAGGTCACGAGCAGGATCGGCACCTGCTGGCGCCCTTCAGGAAAATCAACGTAAATGTGGCCAAAGTCCGACTCGGCCCGTTGGCCTGGATCATAGGACAACGGCAGGAATGTTTCGCGACGGTGCCCGCGCTGGGCGGCAACGTAGCGGCGGACCTGGTCGTAACCGCCGAGGTACTGCTGCTGGTCGCGTAGCCGGCGAAACATCTGCGCGGCCGTGTGACGCTGCTTCCGTGGAGCCTCGTCGTCCGCGACAAGAACCTCGTCGATCCATTGTTGATGGGAGTCTGTTAGCACGCGACGCGGTCGCGGCTGCGACAGCGTGTAGGGTTGCGGCTCGGCTTGCCGGAGAACCTCCCGAATCTTCCGCCGTGAATGGCAGAATGTGCGGGCTATCTCGCGAATGCTCATCCCGTCACGATGAGCACGACGTATCTTTCCGTAATCTTCCACCTTTAGCATCCTTAACTCCGATTCGCTAAATTCCCCAGTTTGAAGAACTGGGGATCTAGCTTACGAAGTCTGCTTCGGTGGGTCCCTTTTCAATGCCGATTTTGGCCCTCAGGTGGGTCCCCTTTCAATGCCGATTTCCACGGACCTGTTTGCTCCCCCGCCCCCTATAGAGAGATGTATATAGTTTTACTGTCCAAAGCCGCATAGCTGCACGTAAGTGATTATGGTATCTCGACTTCTGAACTAAGGATCTGTTCAGGAGGTATTGTCATGGAACGACGGTTTGAGTTGCGGAAAGAGGCGATGCTAGCGGAGTGCGACGTGCCGCCTGAGGTGTTTCGTGGAGCTGAAGAACGTTTGGTCAAATTCGTTAAGCCGTTTACGGAGTTGCTCACACAGCCCGCGCAGCGGCAACATGTGGAAGATTATTCGTCGGGCTTGATTTCGGACTTGGAGCGTAAGAACGTGGAATCGATCGCCTACCGCCATGACCAAGATCGCAGAAACTTGCAGCATTTTATTGGCTGTGCTGAATGGGACTCTCAACCCTTGATGATGGAACTTGCCCGCCAAGTGGGCGAGGAGTTGGGTGAGGAAGATGGCGTGATCGTGTTTGATCCGTCGGCCTTTCCCAAAAAAGGAAAACAGTCGGTTGGCGTGAAGCGGCAGTGGTGCGGTCGTTTGGGAAAAGTTGACAACTGTCAGGTTGCCGTCTACTTGGCGTATGTGTCGCGCAAAGATCATGCACTCACGAACACGCGTCTGTACCTGCCGAAGGAATGGGCGGGCGATCGCAAACGCCGTAAGGCGGCGGGCGTTCCGAAAGAAATCCGTTTTCAAACCCGACATAAACAGGCGCTGGATATGCTTGATGAGCAAGGATATCTGTTGCCTCATGCGTGGGTGACCGGCGACGACGAGATGGGCAGAAACGCTGCATTTCGCCGGGATTTGAACGAGCGTGGCGAACAATATCTGCTCGCCGTTCCGTGCGA
>JADFIX010000030.1 GCA_022566435.1 Planctomycetota bacterium | reverse complement strand
TCGGTGGTGAACAAAATCCCCCTGTATCCCCCTTTACAAAGGGGGACTGAGGGGGATTTGCTCGTCGCAAGGTTTGCCAACGTAAGCTTTAAGAAGTGGTGCATAGGTCAGTTGGCCAGGGTCGAATTAGTGACGAAGACAGGTCATAAGCAGGCACCCTGCCAGGCTGGGAATGGGACGATCTTCTCCAGTCCTGAGGAGCGATTTTACCACGATGACGCCCGACTACGAGCTTAATTGGGTCCCGCCCCGGTTTGGAGGTCCCGCTCTATGTGACATGGCCGAAAGGCTGGTACTCCAAGGCGGCGGCTTAGAGGTTCAGTGAAGCCCCTGCTACACGTCCATAATAGCCTTTCGTTGGGCGCCGTCCATGGCGATCACCGCGCCGGTCACGAAGCTGGCCCGCTCCGAGCCCAGGAACACCACCATATCAGCAACTTCCTCCGCGGTGCACAGACGCCCCATGGGTATGCTCCTGATGGCCCGCGCTTGCGCTTCGGCTTCGCTGATGCCTTTCTCCTTGGAAATGGACCGGACCAATCCCCACCACCGCTCGGTGTCTACGGGGCCTGGGTTGATCGCGTTGATCAGGACGGTAATGTCGCCGCCGGTGCTCACACCGTCTTGACCGGCATCCGCCGGCAAGTAACCCATACACCACTGATTACCGGAAGCCGGGTGGGCGATACATGTCCACTGTCCGGGCGTAATGTTGTCGTCGAGCATCACGGTGGCGGTGTTGGCCACGTTGTCGGGATCGATTGTGCTGACACTTGGCACGCCGCCGGCGGGCACGCCGCTCACCGCGAAATCTCCGGGGACCAGGCCTATCGCGGTCGGATCGCACGAGAACGACATCACCATGCGGTCCCAGCCGTTTCGGGCGATCCCATCGTTAATACTGTGGGGCTCACGGGCGTCGATGGCACAGCGGCCCGGCTGATCGAACGGAAGCGGTGGGATGGGCTGGTCATCGGCAAAGACGATGCCCGTCAAATCGGCCATGCTGCAGGGTGGCGGGGGCTCACAGACAATATCCGCGCAAAGAGTGTTCGGTGAGAATTCGTCGCCCGGGTCGACACATTGTGACGCGATGAATCCATCATCACAGACGCCGTCGATTCCGCAGCAACCGCCAATGATGCAAACGCTCGAATCGCATAGTGTCTCGTCGCCTTGATAGATGCCGGCACAACCGTTCGCGGTCTCTAGCGTGCAGGTGCCGCCCTCACAGCATGCGCCCTTTGGCTCACACGTGATGTCCGAACAGGGGGTGCCGGACGAAAACTCATCGCCCGGGTCGACGCATTGCGACGCGACGAATCCATCATCGCACACGGCGTCGATGCCGCAGCAACTGCCGGTCCGGCAAAGGCCATCTTCTTCGCATGTCGTGAAGTCGCCTTGGAAGACGCCGCGGCAGTCTACTGCCGTAGTCCGCGTGCATAGTTCATTCTCGCAGCAGGCACCATACGGATCGCAGGCGATCGATTCACAGTCCACGCCTACGTGGAAAATGAGGTCCGCCGCAGCGCAATCCGATGCTATCACCCGATCGGCGCAGAAACCGTCTTGATCGCAGCACGCGCCCAAATCACATAGGTTCGGCTCGCAGGACGAGCCGTCGCCTTGATATCCGCCGGCACACAAGGCGGCAGCGTCACTCGCGTCGATGATCGTACACTGTCCGTTGTCGCAGCATGCGCCGGCGCATGGGTTTGATAACGTACAATCGGCCGTGATGTCATGCACGCCGAACAGTTCCGTCGTACATACGAACTCGATCGCATCGACGCAGTTGCCATCGTCTCCCGTGCAGCAGGCATGGCAGCGACCGTTCTCGCAAGTGCTAACTCCACCTTGGAAACTACCGTTAATAGACTGGGACCCACACTCTCGACCGGTCAGATCATCTCTGCAATCCCCTTCCGCAAGGCAGCACGCACCGATTTGACACAGGTCGTCGCGACATTCGAGAAGGTCGCTGAACCTGCCTCCTCGATCGAGGCAGCCATCGTTGGTGAGGACCTCACACGCCTCGTCAATACAGCAAGCCCGTTTGACGTCACATTCGAGGTCGCTAAGTGCGTTACAACCGGTGCGGATGAAGAAGCCGTCGTGCGAATCAGAGCAATTAAACTCGACTTGGAAGTCGACGCAATCACCTTCGGCGTCGCAACAGGCACCTTGCGTGCACTCGACCATGGCACAAAGCTGTCCCAAAATACACACTCCACCGGGAGGGCAATCCGCGCCGGCGTTGCACGGAGTACTTGGGTCGTTATCGCACCAGCGGCAGTCGTTGTCTACGGCGCACGACTCACCGGTTTCCTCGCATACGAATTCGCACGCCGTCAAATCGCCGCGATAGACGCCGCCGTCGCGTTCACAGACGATGCGTGGTTGATCGGCGCACCGCTTGTCCGCGGCGAGGCAGCAGGGAGCGGCGAGGCACGCACTCGGGTCATCGCAATTCGTGCCGGGCACGCCGAACTCACTGAAGATACCCTGGCCTTCGTCGGCCAGCGCGTCACATTCCGCCTCGGTCAGGACTTGGCATGGTTCATCCGTCACACAACAGGCGGCGCGTGGATTGCACCGGGGCCCGCAAGGACTAAGATCGAAGTCATCGTGATCCTCACTGCACTCAACCCGAAACACGTCTTCCTCGCACGTTCCGTCAAGCCGGCAGCAGCCGCCCCGATCGCACCTTGCATCGCATGTGGACGAGTCACCGAGGTATAGACCGCCTCCCGAGTTGCACGCCGACTCTGTGATCGGCTCCACCGAGCATCCGCTGCTAAGGCAGCAGGCACCCTTCGCTTCGCAAGCGGCTTGCGCGCAGGTCTGGTCCGGCGTAAAGACACCGCCTACGTCGTCGCAAACCGATTGCTCGGAGACGAATTGACAGGTCCCGTCGGTGAGGCAACAACTTCCGCCGCACGCGATGTCAACGCATGGGTTGCCCCGAGCAAATACGTCGGATTCCTCTTGGCAGACATCCCTAGTGGTCGTCATACAAAGGCCGCCGTCGAAGCAGCAGGCACCGGGGCAAAGACCGCCATCGCAGAGCACACCGTCACCGAAATAGACTCCGTCGCACGCCGCCTCGGTCAGTCGCGAGCAGTCGTTTTCGCAACAGGCACCGGCCTGCGCACAAGGCGCTGCCGAGCAGTCCTGGTCTACAAAGAAGATTCCGTCACGGTCGCGACATTGGCTCCTAAAGATGACGTCGCAGTCTCCATTGTCTAGGCAGCAGGCGCCTTCGTCACACGCATCGTTACCGTCGCAGCGTGTGTCCACACCCAAATGCGTGTCGTTGATGCCGTCGCATTCGCCAATGGTTGTCAGGAAGTCACAAATGCCGTTGCTTCGGCAACATGCGCCCCTGGTACACTCATCACAGTCCACCCCTGGTCCCTGATACCTGCCCGTGTTGATGGCGGCACAGTTCCCTTCCGTCAATTCTTGACAAGGCGCATCGTCGATGCAACAAGCACCTTCGGTACAAAGGTCGGTGTCGTCGCAACTCGTGTCTACGCCCTGATAACTGCCGCCCGATGTGATACACGCGTTTTCCGTCAAGATGTCGTTGCAGATCTCGCCGAAGACACAGCACACACCTTCAGTACAGTGCCCGCCGGGCAAGCACTTTTCGCGTACGCCCTGATGAGAACCGTTCTGTGCATCGCACTCGAGTCTGGTCAAATCACTGACACACGTAGTCAGCGAGACGCCCGGTTCACCGGGCACGCAGCAAGCGCCTACGGTACACATGTCGACGTCATCGCAGCTTGTGACGTTCTCCTGTGTTTCGCCTCCATCAAGGTCCGCGCAGGCAGAAGGCGTGAGGAGTTTGCAGCTTCCGTCCGGCAGACAACATGCCTGGGCGGTCGGACAGGGCGGGATCTCCGCGCCGCAAAGAACTCCCGGGTTGTAACGCGTTAGGCAGGCGGCCAGAATCGTATTGTCGCAATCTCCGTCGTCTCGGCAGCAAGCGCCGAGTTCGCACACATCGAGATCCGCGCATGCTGTGCCTTCGCCCCCGTAAGAACCGCCATCGGCCTCGCACGAAGCCTGTGTTCGATCTTTGCAAGGTTCCTCGGGGTGATCGACGGGGAAACAGCAGGCCCCCGCCGGCGGACAGACGTCACAATTCTCACGTCCGGCGTAGAAATTGCCGGAATCGGCTGTGCAGTCTGCGATGTCGCCAACCAGGTCGCTTGGCACACAAAGACGGTCGCCGTGGCAGCAAACGCCCAGAACACAGAACTCGACGGTACACAATTCGTTAAGGTTGAAGACACCGACCGCCAGCGGGCAGTCCGCCGATGTGACTTCGGCACAGCGTCCATCAGGTAGGCAACATGCCCCGCGTATCGTGGCGTCCACACATGCGTTGGTCCTACAGGTCAAGGACTTTCCATCGAATGCACCGTTCAAGGCGCCGCAGCCCGCAGAGGTCGTCTCGATGCAGGTTCCGTCGTCCAAGCAGCATCCGCCCTCGGGGAGGTTTGGACACGGGTCCGGGTCGCTCCCGCAGTCTACGTAACCGCCGAAGAAGCCTCCCGGAAACAGCGAGCAGCTGACAGGGGTCTCGCTCGGCAGACACCCGAAGTCCCAGCAGCACGTGCCCGGACACGGGGGGTCGAGTGTGGCGCACGCGGTACCGCTGCCTCCAAAAGTACCGCCGACGCTTTCTTCGCATTGTTGCTGCGTAAGATCGATACATCCAATCCCCTGAGCACAGCACGCCCCTCGCCCGCAGGCGTCCGGTTGCGTATCATCGCAGATCGAAAAGTCGCCTTGGTAGACGCCGCCGGCCGCCTCGCAGCGAGCCGAGTTCATGCCGTCCAGTTCATCCTCGCATTCGTCGTCGAGGCAACATGCGCCGGGCGGGTCGCACGTGTCGGCTTCGCAGCGGGACCCGCTTTTTTGCCAGACGCCCGGATTGGCGGCACATTCGGCGTCCGTCAGCTCGGCGCACGATTCACCCGAGCAGCACGCCCCGGTGTTGCACAAGAGGCCATCTTCCGTGCAATTCGTATCGTCGCCCTGATAGATTCCGTCGATGCCATCGATTTCAGTGCACGCCTCTTCAGTTTCTTCGGAACAAGGAGAAAGTGCGGCTGCGTCCTCTCTACAGCAAGCGCCGCGCGGTGTGCAAGGTTCGGTCGAACACCCGTCAGTGGTCCAGGTTCCGGCGTTGGCTTCGTTTTCACATGCGAACCGGTTGAGATCGAAGCATCCCCCGTCGTCGGGAAGGCAGCATCCACCCACCGCGAGCGGGCACAATTCTTCCTTGGGGTTGATCGATTCATCGTCGCAGAGGAATCGCTCGGCGGTGAAAGTGCCGAAGGCGGCCTCGCAATTGAGCTGGGTCAAGTTCTCACAGATGCCGGCGCCCAGGCAGCAGGCGCCGGGCTTGGGCGAGAGGCAAAGGTGCATGAGGTAGGCGAACGAATCGTCCGGGAAATCCCAGGACTCGGGGACGGGCGGCCCCTGGCTGATATGGGTGCCTCCGAGCACGTCGCCGTCCTGGAATCCGTCGTTCACCGTGGGGTAATTCACGTCATCGTTGACAAATATCACGAGTTCCTCCCATGCCACGCCGAAGGCATAGGTGCAACCGGCGAGGAGCTGGATGGGCGGCTCGAACACATCGCTCGAGTAGGTACGCAGGGAAAAGTCGCCTACTTCATTCCCTTGATGGAGGACGATGCTTTCGCCCACTTTATCGAAGGATTCGCCGTCGTCGCACTGCTCATGAACGGTAAAGTGCAGTTCGGCGAAATCGAAAAACTGAAGATCCATCTCCAGGCGGGTCAGTTCGGAAGTATCAGTCATGAGGATTCTGTTCCCTCGGTATACCTCTGTAAAACCAAACGCAGGAGGGGCAAAACCGCCGATCGTGTCACAGTCGGGCGACACCAACAGCGCACCGACATCGACAGCCGACGGCAAGACCTCGAAACCGGCGTTGATGTTCGGCTCGGCGAGCGGAACGATCGCTTTCTCCAGCGGCATCGCTCGCTGAGATACACCAATAACGAAGATCAGCGTGAGGACGCCGATACTGATTAGACTCGTGCGCATCGTTCTTGCTCCATTGCGAATGGGAGGAGTAATCGTGACTGAACCCACCGCGTGGCTGGGCCGTGCCACTCTAGCGAGAGTACCCACTTTCACGGCCTTCCCCCTCCTTGCGGTTATCTAGCTATTCTACCCCCGAGTTCCCGATCATACCAACCAGCGCCCCGATTTCCAATGGCGAGCCGCTCACGCGGGGTGATTACCGGGGTCCTCCTATCAAGTGCCGTGAATCTTCGTTCGGTTCGTCCGATAGACAGCACCGCACCGAGGCCGACTGGCCGATTTACTGCGTCACTTTTCGACAAAACGTGGCGCTTCGGCGATTCATTCTCGGTCCTACGCGTTTGTGGACCGTTCGTATCGGGTTTTGCAGGACCCCGCGTTGACCGGAACCCCAGCCGGTCAACCCCCCATCTTGTCTTTGAAACGCTTAACCGGATTCACCTCACCGGATTCGACCGGCGGTGTCGCGGATCAGTCGTTTCGTACGTCGTTATAGGTCGCGAGCACGCGGCTGCCGATTCGTGACGGCTCCTCGGCCCCAAGAAACGTCGGAAGTCGGTCGATGGTTTCCTGGAAGCGAATCGCCCGCGTGTCCACGTCTTTGCTCTGCATTTCTTCTTGCACCGCCAAATCGTCATCCTCGATCGTCGGGTCCTTATCCCCACGAAGCGTGCCGTAGGCGGTAAACACCTGAGAACGAACCGAGACCCAGTCTGAAAGACACGCCAGCGCCGCAACCGCCTCGAGATAGGTGCCCAGATGGCTCACGTCGTCCGCGCCTACCACACTGTCATCAAGGCGCATCCGCAATTCGCCCGGCACGACCGAATCAGCCGCCGGGTGCCGGACGTTGGCCAACTCGCCGACCGAAAGAAACCCCATCCCCCGACGAATCTTGGGTGCAGGTTCGATCCAGCCGCGGCCGAAGTTCGCGCCGGTGATGTCGGTGTTGTAGTCGCCGGAAAGGCCCTTGTACCCCGTGAGGAGATCGCTGCTCTTGATGAGCCGCTGGTCGCGATAGGCGGCGATAGCCTGTGCCCGGACCTCGCCGATGGGCTGCGGGTTATCGTCGTCGAGAATGTCGAGATCCAAGGTCAGACGAAACGTGTCCTTAAATGGCTGAGGTACAAGTTTCATCGGAATAAAGGGCAAGCCTTTCATGACGAACCAGGGTGCGGCGTTGATATCGATTCGACCATGGGCTCGCATGCCGTCCATATCCACGCGGGGCTGCTCCGGTCTGAGGTATTTCAGCGGATCGTTGACTTTATAGTCGTCATAGTCGCCATAGGGGCCGGGGTTTTCCAGCGGTAGGGCGGTGAAGTAGTCGAAGACCAACTGCCCCCAGGGAAGATGCTCGATCGTGCCGGAATGACCTGCTGTGAGCGCCGTCGCCCCCGAAAGTTGGAGGTTCGTTGGATGTTCACTCGGATTAATGTGATGAAACATTTCGTCTTCGACGTCGTAGATGGGCATGCGGCCGTCGTCGATCGGGTGAGGAACGGGAGGTCCTGTCGGCAAGGGTCCACTGCTTAGCCGGCTGGTGAACGCGGCGTTCTGCGAATTGGCAAAGCGCATGAGAAGCAGCAGCGACCCCGTGGTGGGGAACGCGGTCGAGAATGAGCCTTCGTTGGCAATAATCGCTTCGACCGGCTTCCATAAGGGAATCGTCTCTTTCGTCGATTGGCCGATGGTCTCGATTCCCAAGTCGGTCGTGTGGGGTACGGTGGCATACCAGGGAAACCCGGTCCTGGCATATCGCTGAACCGAGTGGGGTTTTTCGTCTCCACCTTGTAAGGCGAACGCCGCAAACGTCGGATAGCGCATGAGATCGAACTGGTCCACCACGATCTTGACTCCGCCGACGTCGCGAATCAGCTCGATCGTTCGTCCGGCCTGAAAATCGAGGTTGGTCATTTTTTCGGTCGCGGAGAAATCACCCTGATCCCCCGTCCACCTATAGGTCTTGAATTTTCCCGGATTGAGTACTCCGCTCAACTGTTCGTCTACAGAACCAATGGCCGTACTTTGGATTCTCAGAAAGTAGTCGCCCAGAATGACGCGTTCTTCATTGGGGTTGAACAGTTCGATGGCGTAACTGGAATTGGCCGGGTCCGCCGTACTGAGTTTTTGCGGGTCAGTATGTTCGACCACTTTGGCCGCCACTTCCGTAATGTACGGCTGAATCTCCAGGCCGTAGACGAATTCACCTGTGCCCACGCCAAACTGGGTCGGTGCTGCCGTGTAGTCCGCACCCCGAATCTCGACGGCGGTCGGTACGTTATCGAAGTCGAAAAAGTCGATCATGTTGGCGGTCAGTGCGGCCGCGGTTTCCGCGATCGCATCGAATTCGGGATCCAAAACCCGTTTGCCGGGTTTGTCATAAACGCCGTCCCCGTCGAGGTCTTGCGGCGGAATATCATTGCTCGTGTCGTCTTTGTCCCACTCGCTGCCTCTGGCATTTAGCAACAGGAGGGTGAAGGTGTCTTGGATCACTCTCGTGGCACGCGCCGGGTCAGTCGGCCACATCTCATCGAGCCACGCCATGCTCAGGCGCAATCTTCCCTTGCGCGGGTTCAGTTCGCAGTCCGGATCGCCTTCGCAGTCAGACCAATCGAAACGATTGAATGTCATGTCGGCGCCCGTATACGTATTCGCAAAGGCGCCGGGTCCGCTCGGGTAGTCCAGATAGGGAAACCTACTTGGATCGATACCATTCGCCAGGGCCCAATCGACAACGTCCATCCTCTGACCGCCGGCATCAATGACCGTCGCACGCCGCAGCAGGTCGTCGTGGCTGATGCTGGTGGCCAAATGGCGTCGATCGTAATCGTCGCCGACCGGATTGTTCGAGTTCGCGCTCTCCGGGTCCATCCGAGTGAACCAGATTGGTTTGTTGGGTTGGCCGTCCGCAAACTCATCCGGCGTGAAGGGCCAGTGGCGATGGTCGGCGGCGGTCTCGTTCGGCCAGTAGAGTGCCGGGTAGTCGGCGCCGCTGGTATTGGGATCGGGATCCAGCGGACTTCCGAGAAGCTGGGTGGGCGGGAGTTCGCGTGGCGGTAACATGCCGCGGCGGCGTAGTGACGCTTCCTCCATCAGGGGCGAATAGGGCTCGAAGAAACGATTGTCTTGCGGGAGATCCTCATTCAAACCCATGGAGAACAGTTCGCGGATGAGCGTCGGATGAGCATCGGCCAAATTCACCATACCGCCGTGGGGTACGATACGCAGTCCCAAGTAGACCGAACCCGTGGGATTGGTTTCCGGGTTCAACACCTTGGCCAGCGGATCGATTTGTCGGCGTGTGAAGCCCAGTTGATCGAGGTTCACTTGATTGGCGTCGACGATACCATCGCCGTCAGCGTCCACCGGCATGGGGGGATAGTTGACGACTGAAACGCCGCTCTGCCAGGCGGTGTTTATGCGAAGATCGTTGGAGCCTGCAAAATCGTTAGCGCCATCACCGGTCAGAGCCTGCGGATCGGTGAACCAGCCCCAGACGAAACGGGTCGGCGTGGCTGACGGATCGTCCACGTACGGCTCCACGGGAGAGAAGCTATTGAATTGTCCCGGCGTTTGGGCGAAGGGTATCGATGACAAGGATTCCAAAGCCGTGTCCGGCTGCTCAATGATCGCGGCTCCGGTGGTGGCGTCGATGATTTCACCAAACCCCGCGCCGAGGAATTCGTCGATTGTGCCGGCGACATCGTCAATCACCGGCTGGGTGCCCGCACGCTGCTGGGCGACGCGGATCAATTCGGACTCGAAACTCATGCTGGCCATGAACGCCACGCCGGTGACGAACAAAATGCCGAGCACGGTCACGACCAGGATCATGACGGTGCCTCGACGTCGTCTTGCACCGGTTTGACCGGAGCGAAACTGGAGGGAAAACGGTTTTCGTTGTTGATTCGTCATTAACAATTCGCTCATACACTTTCGTCGTCCACTCGTTGGGGACGCGATGATTCCATCGTCTGCTGCTGCATCCTTACGTCACCAGGCCGATCATCTCCTCGCAAAGCTCGGCACGAATTCATCCACCGACGGGAATGATCATCACGTGCCGGGTCGGGCGATCCAATCGCTTCTGATCGTCCACCAGATCGATTGTAATTCGCAATGCGGCCGGAAAGACGTTTTCCCGCAGCACTTGGGGCGGTGCCAGCGGGCCGGTCCCCCGCTCGGCGGTGAAGATCGTGAGGTTCGGCCGGATGTTGTCGCCGAAACCGTGGGCGTGCCAGTTCGCGACGAAATTGTCCACGCCGCCGAACCGGTCACGAAGGTTGTATGCCCCGCCGTCACCGCGATTGTCTCCGAGTAGCAGCTTGAGAAAGCCGGCCTGCGTTAGGTTTGTCGTTTGGTCGATGACCCGTTCGATCTCCTCGAGCGGATCGGCCGCACCGGGATCGATCCAGTAGAGTTCCTTTTCGCCGTCGAGATTTCCCGCGACGTAGTCGCCTTTGCGGTCCAGCGTCCATTCCACTCTGAATGAGACACAATGAGGGATGAAGTAATGACCGAGTCGATCGGCATAGCGCGGCGGCGGTGCCGGATCGAGCACGCTCCGCGCGAACGGCGGTTGAGCCGTGTTATTGAAAATCATCGGCCAGAAAAACGGATACACGCCGATCGGCCCGGTGTCCGCCGCCATCGGGATCGCCTGCAGGCCAAGGCGCGCGAAGGTCCGTAAGTAAGACACGAACATCTTGTTGTAAGACTTTTTAGCGCCTTCGTAATCCAGGTCGAAAGAGTAGTTGTCCTTCATCAGGAACTCGCGCCCGCGCATGACCCCGAAGCGCGGCCGCACCTCGTCCCGAAACTTCCACTGGATGTGATAGAGCATGCGCGGCAGCTCGCGGTAGCTCTTGACCGAGGTCCGGAAGATGTCGGTGATCAGCTCCTCGTTGGTGGGGCCGTAGAGCATGGCGCGGCCGTGACGGTCCTCGATGCGCAGCATCTCCGGACCGTAGGCGTCGTAGCGCCCCGACTGGCGCCACAGCTCGGCCGACTGGATGGTCGGCATCAGCACCTCCTGGGCGCCGGCGCGGTCCTGCTCCTCGCGCACGATCCGCTCGATCTTCTTGAGCACCCGCAAGCCGAGCGGCAGCCAGGAGTAGATGCCGGCGCTGGCCTGGCGCACCATGCCGGCGCGCAGCATCAGCCGGTGCGAGACGATCTCGGCCTCGGCGGGGGTCTCCTTCAGGGTCGGCATGAAATAGGCGGAAAGGCGCATGGTGGTCCCTGGGCGGTCCTTGGGGGCCGGGTTCGGGGCGTAAAAGCGGTCAAAAAACCGCCACCGAGTCCCCGTGTCGAGGTCCGCGATTGGTATATGGGAAGCCCGCCGCCTTGTCCATGGCGGGCCGCGCGAAGGACGGGCACGCCCCGTTGGCCCTTGGAACCCCGGCGAAGACGGGGGACAATCGCCACCACGCGCCAATCGTTGCCTGCAATTCTTGAACGGGAGTCATGCAGTGAGCCATTCCCTGAACGGCGGTCAGTTGATCGTGGACTATCTGATCCGCGAGAAGGTGCCCTATGCCTTCGGCCTCTGCGGCCACGGTAACATCGGTTTCATCGACGCGCTCTACGAGCGCTCCGACGACATCGACACGGTCTCGGTCCATCACGAGACGGTCGCGGGCTTCATGGCCGACGTCTACTACCGCGTCTCCGGCCAGCCGATCGCGACCTTCACCTCCTGCGGTCCGGGCTCGGCCAACCTGCCGATCTGCCTGGCCAATGCGTTCTTCGATTCGGTGCCCTTCCTGGCGGTCACCGGCAACGTGCCGACCAGCCAGTTCGGCCGCGGCGCGTTTCAGGAAACCTACCGCCACTATCAAGCCGATTTCCCGTCCACGGTGCAGGCCTACGCGAAACGGGTCTACCAACCGACGCGCGGCGAGCAGGTGCCGCTGATGATGCGCCAGGCCTGGAAAACCATGGTCACGGGACGCCCCGGCCCGGTGGTCCTCGACGTGCCGTTCGACATCTTCAAGGAGGACGCCGGCGCGGACACCCCGGACCCGAGCGCGTGGACGGCGAACATCAGCAGCCGCTGCGGCGCCGATCCCGAAGGCGTGGTGAAGGCCGTGGACATGCTGACCGCCGCCGAGCGGCCGGTGATCCTGGTCGGCCAGGGCGTGCGCTACGGCGGCGCGACCGAGGAACTTTTGGAGCTGGCCGAACGGCTCGACATCCCGGTCGCCTGCTCGGCCAGCGGCATGGG
>JADFIX010000869.1 GCA_022566435.1 Planctomycetota bacterium | reverse complement strand
CATCCGTGGTGGACGGGGCAGGAGTATGGAAATTCGCGATTCAGAGCACGAACACCGCTTGGCCGATCCTTTCGGAAGAGCACAAAGGCGAGATCGCCTACGCCGTCAATGTGGCGGTGACTAAGCCCGATGGGGAAGAGTACATCCGTCAGCTTCTTGCGGGTTACCCGCAATACATCGAAGACGTGATTCCCGGAAAGGGACGGGCCATCAAAAGCATCGGTCGAAAGCTCGTCGACGAAGATTTGAAAATTGAATTGGAGTACGAAGCGCAAGAATATTTTCACGTGATGAATAGTTGGGCGCTGTTTGTACGCCGTGTGGGCGAGCGAGAGTGGCGGCAACGCCCTATCCAAAAGCTGCCTCGATACAACGATTTCATCGCCTCTCGCGAGGCGGTCTTCGTGGATTCACCTATTCCGCCGCGTGTGCTCGATATCGAGGTCAAACCGGGTGACACACCGGATGCACTATCGAATACGTCGGTTCGCGTGACCGCGTATCTACGGTACGCATCGATGGAACGGCGATGGCGCGAGGGCAACGGCCGGCTCAATCCTGTCTTGCGGATCACCGCACCCGGACCGCAGGGTACGCCGACAACGAGCGACTTGGTAGCGTTCGATTCCAGCCGCAACCATGCGGGCAACGGCGTGATGAAATTCATTTGGCTTGAAAACGAGACGCAACTCGATCAGCTTCCCACGTCCACGGAGGCGACCATTCACATGGCTGTCCCAGCGTCCGACATCGTACTTTCGGTACCGCTCACCCGCGAGACGGTAGCGAGAGAATCGGGCGCCTTTACGGCCTTAGGTGATAGCGGTTTCTCCTACAGCATACGCAACGTCATGGACAATCTCTCGATTCCCGGCGGCACCGTCTCGGTCGCGATGGTGGAGATAAAGACCCCCGAAGGTGTCGAGTTCACGCGTATGGTGGCCGACCCGCCGGAGACGACCAGGGATCTGCACGATGGCGATCCACATGCCGCGGCGACGAAGGAATCCAGACCGCTCGACCGCCGGATTTCCATGGTCTATCAGCCTGCCTCGCCACCGGTGCTCTTCGCCGCGGTCCCGAGCGGAAAGGTGTTTCTCGTGTTCAACGGTCGAGACGGAAGGAAATTGCTGCGCGAAATGCCGATCGGAGAGAGCGTCGAAGTCGTGCCCGGCTTTCGCATTCGTGCTGACGAGCTCTTGGCACGCGGTGAATCCGAAGTGAAACCCTATGTCGTGCCTCTCGAAAGGCGGAACCGAGATGTAGGCGTGAATATGGCCATGATTCGCTTGGAGATCGGATCGGGGGCCTCGGTGCAATCCCTGTGGTTGCCGTTCAACGCCTATGCGTTCGAAAACGATCAATACGCCGGTTCGCGGCGGTTCAGCTATAGTCCGCGAAGTGTTCGGCTTCCCGATGGAAGCGCAGTGGAAATCATGTTCTCGCGTGAACGGCGGAAGCTTCCCAACCCCATCGCCTTGGAGGAATTCGAACTTCTCACCCACCTCGGCGGCTTCACCGGAAACTCCTTAACCATCAGAAACTACGTCAGCCGGCTGCGATTCCTCGATGACGGCAAGTGGAGCGACGCGATTCCGATCCAGGTCAACCAACCGACCGAATACGGCGGCTACTGGTATTTCCAATCCTCATGGGACCCGCCGCAACGCGGAATGCCGGGCAGCGGAATGAACCACACGGGGCTCGGCGTCGGAAACCGGAACGGCGTACGCATCCAACTGGCAGGCTGCTGTATCGCCGTGTCGGGAATGCTTTTCGCGTTCTACGTCAAACCGATATTGATACGTCAAAGGCGCGCGAAGTCGAGGGCCAAGATTTCGCGGACCGGCGGCGAGGAGAATGAGCCGATAGAAAAACAACCGGAAAGCGCCGAAGCGGTGGCGACCACCGGCGTGTAGCCGGGGCACCGCTAGTGCTGCCACCCCACGCGACCCATCGTTTGAGCGGCGACGAAGCGCGAGAGTCGATATGATAAGAACTTTGCTTTCGGGCGAACAAGAGATACGAATGAAAACGGAAGGAGATCGACGATGAGTTCCCGATTCAAGATTCGTCCGATCGACGTGATGGTCATTGGCGCCATCCTTCTCTATGCAGGATGGAAAAGCGCCGCCCGAACCGCCCCGACCGTGGAGGTCTCAGGCTTTGCAAAGAAGGTGAATTTCGAACCCCTTAGGCGGATCGCCGTGCAAGGAGACGGCCGACTGCGATCCTTCGAGTCTCACGCCACTACGATGATGGGGTTCGTGACCGGCAGGCGGTCGATCAACAAGCAGTCGGATGGATTCACCTATCTCGACATGATGTTCAGACCGGAGGTTTACGAAAACGCCGACATTATCTACGTGAAGAAAAAGCCGGTGCGGGCCAGGATCGAAGCCGTCCTTGGGCGCGCCGGGGCCATCGACGAGGCCCGCGGCCGGAAGTTTGTCAAGAGCGGTCTGATCTCAAAGCCGTTGCTACGGCATCCCGCGGTCGTGTCATTGTT
>JADFIX010000868.1 GCA_022566435.1 Planctomycetota bacterium | reverse complement strand
CCAAAGCGACGCTCACCGCCCCCCACAGCTTACTCTTGCGAATGCACAAGAGCCACCCAAATTTCAGAAGCACGGGTTGACCGGTAGACGCTTGCCGGAACGAAAGTTGGTGATGACGCATCGGGGTGTGCATTGCATGTCGGCTGTACAGCCTACATTGCTCAAGGAAACTGCCGAACTTGGAAACACCCTGAAACAAGGCTATTTATTCCGCCCGGTCGTTCCTACGTCGGTGGTAGAATGGTACTCGACAATCGAGAGTGCGAACCGTATAGGCTATATAGCCTACATGGTTTCGTCGGGACGCCGCGAAATCCGCCCAACAACCGTACAAGTTCTTACCATGGGACCACATCGTCACGTACGTCAGATCCGGGGCGGCGCGAAGCGGCGAGCCGGGCATGACGGCGGTGCGTATCTCTACGGCATGGGTTATTCGGTGTGCCCTTTCGGTCTGATTCGTGGGCGATGCTGCCGTCCTGCTTACCGCCACACGATTTCGTGCCCATCGCATGGTCCTTTAACCGCAGATCGCGACCAGGGCCGCCCCGATGGGGCTCGGAATCAGCGCCGCCCCGGCCGGGGCTAACCCATCGTTCGTACAATGCCGACGCCACTCTTGCTGCCACGAGAGTCTTCCTCCCTCACAAACAGTGCGACCCATCTGACGATTGACAACTGACGACTGATAACTGACGAGTGAAAGCTGATGGCTGATGGCCGATAGCTCTTTCTTGGTGCCTTAGTGGTGACATTTCTTAAGGTGGGTGTGACCATCCGTTCGTCAGATTCCCGGTGATGTGACCGGCGGTAAGGGAGGAGTGGCCGGTCCAGAGGCCGTCGAGGAGGATGATGGAGCCGACGTTGGCCGCACCAGGGCCGCCGGTGGCGTTCAGCAGGGACATCTCGAACACGTCCGCCGGAATCGTGGCGTCGATCTTGATATCCCCGATATTCGCAGGCGTGGCGTCCGATACGCTCACCTGAGACCACACTTTCCAGCCAGTATTTCCGGCTATTAACGTGATCTCCGGCCCATTCGGAGCGTTTAAGTCGAGTAGGTAGTGGACGTTGACTTGCGGCTGCACCCCGTCCATTTCCACACAGAGTCGAGGGCTGGTGCCATTGCACTCTTGGCCGGCGGACGTGGTATCTGCGCCGAGGGCGACGATGATTGCCACCGCGATGCCGATTTTTCGTGCATGAAAACGAATTCCTGTACTGTTCATTTTTGTTTGCCTTTCTGCTAGAATACATGCCAAAGCGAGATACGAACGAGTTACACCCGTTGTTGCTTGCTTGGCGATCCGGAGTAGTGAATCTCGTGCGAACGATTGTGGTAGCGACATTGTGGCTTATTTCGGCGGCGATCGCGCACGCGCAGGTATTCTCATCGGAGTTCGACTCCCTTCCGATTGACGAAGGCTGGACATTGCTGGGCGAGTCTTGCGAACCGGTAGTTTGGCTTGATAACGGTGTCTACGTGCAGCAGTTGAATTTCGACGCTTGCCCGCCACCGCCGAACGGGGGTACCCAGACTTGGCGTAGCACGATCGGGGATTTCAATTCTTCTGCCACGTTTTTTCTGGAATACCGTGCCGAGACCAGCGGCGATCGGTCGGAGATACCAGGCGCTGCGCCGACCGTTGTTTCCCTTGGAAACCTTTTCGGGATAAACTACAACGCAACTATGGCACGTGATCAAATCAAGTTCCTCAGAGATGTTGTGGAACCGATCCTGTTTTTCGACTTGACGCCAGACGTTCCGCACACCATCCGATTGGAGTTGTACAACGATCCGCCGCCCGCGACCTATCGCTGGTTCATAGACGGTGCGGTTGTCGACGAAGGGTTGGCTGAAGGCCCGTACCCTGCGGACGATTCCCGAACGACCTGGCACGGCGCCGCCTGGTTCCTTCCCACACTCAATCGCTGGCATTACATAAGATACGGCGTCATCCCTGCCGACGGCAGCGGGGATTTCCATAGCGACGGCGCGGTGGACGAGAACGATCAGTTCTTCTTCGAGGAATGCCTGGACAACTCCGGCGTGAACGTCGACGCCGGGCCGGGATGTCGCTGGGCCGACTTCGACGGCGATACCGACGTCGACTGCGACGACTGGGACGCCTTCGACGCCGCCTGGACGGGTGCGGGCAATCCCACGGTCCCCGCCGCGTGCTTCGTCCCACCCATCCCCGCCGCGTCGACGTGGGGTATGACCATCATGATGCTTGGTGTCCTGATTGCCGGAACACTTCTCGTTCGTCGTCATCGCTGCTTCCTCTTGTGCTTCTAATATTTATCACCACTGAAGGTGAGCGGATAACGAGCCTGAAGGCACAAAGACACGAAGGCCGTTCTCCTTCTTTGTGTCTTCACGCTCCCTCACCGTTCCGACTCCCTCCCTGGTCGTCCTCACCCTTCAGTGCCTTAGTGGTGACATTTTTTAGCGTGGCTGCGTAATACGCTTAGCCAGTTCGTCGGTAATTGAGGAGTGCCCGGTCCA
>JADFIX010000029.1 GCA_022566435.1 Planctomycetota bacterium | reverse complement strand
GATGTCGATTATGGCGTGCAGTCGCCCACCAAGGTACCGCGCGAGGGCTTCCGCTTCTTTGACGCGCGGGGTGAACGTCAGGTGTCGCCTGGCCAAGCTCCCGCCGAGTTTTCCGGTGACAAAGAGGGTGTCGCCGGGTTTGGCACCGCTTCGCGTGACGGGGTCGATGCCGTCATGGGGAACCGCCGTAATGGCCACGTCCAATGCGAGCGGGTGGTCCCAACGAGTCGTATCACCGCCCGCCAGGGGCACGTCGAATTCGTCCGCGAGCGTGAACATCCCCTCAAAGATCTGTTCGACCGTTTTGCTTTCGAGCGATTTCGGCAGGGCGACGGAAACCGTGAGTGCGATCGGGCGTACGGCCATGGCGGCACAATCGCTCAGGCTACACGCGATGGCTTTTCTTCCGATGAGCGACGGATCGTGGCGCGCCAGATCGAAGTGGACGCCGCCCAGCAGCATGTCGGAGGACACGAGGATAAGCTCCGCGCGTGCGGCGATCGCGGCCATGTCGTCACCGATGCCGAGAGCGACCGACGGCCGGGCGTCGGATTTTGCCGCCCGTTGCCGCAACCACGATACCAATTGGAGTTCATCCATGATGGGGATTCTATGCCGGGCTGTGAGGAAGGGGTAGCGATCGGGTCGCGTGTTAGTCCGACACGGTGCCGGGCGTCAAGCGCGCCGCAAATGCGCCTGACCGAGCGGCATCGCCCAGACTACACTGACCCGGTTGCACAAGACGCGACCAATGCACGAATCCTGCCGTGCAACGACGCGGGCGCCCATCGGCCCGGTCATGAACGAGGACTTGCGAGCGCTACCACAGGTCGGAATGACGTAGTGATGAATGATGGCAAGACAACCGTTCGGCAGATGGTGAAAGAGGCGACCGATGCATTGGATGATTCGACGACTTATGCCGCGGTTATCCGCTGGGTTCAAAAAAACTATCCTGGAACAAATCCCAATTCGATCTACTGTGAAATTGTCGCTGTAACGGTGAATCATCATACGCGCGTACATTACCACGCTAACGACAACGGCTCACCACGTATCGCAGACAATCCCGAGCACGATTACTTGTTTCAACCTCAGAAAGGCAAAATCGAGCAATACGACCCTGAACGCCATGGTCAGTGGGAAATCTATGAGCAAGATAGCGGCGGGCTTTCCGTGCGGTGTGTGGACGAGATGGACGTGGTTTCAACCTCTCCGAGTGAGCCCGAGGGGCATTCGTTCGCCGCGGAATTTCACCTCCGAGACTATCTCGCGAAACATCTCGACGACGTGGAACCCGGTCTTCAACTCTATGCCGACGATGATGGCAACACGGGCGTGGAGTTTTCGACGAAGGTCGGATTCGTTGACATTCTCGCCGTCGACGGCAACGAAGACTTAGTCGTGATCGAGTTGAAGGTGTCGAAGGGCCCTGACTCGGTAGCCAGCCAAGTGCTGCGGTATACGAACTGGATCAAGATGCACTTAGCCGGCGATCGATCCGTTCGTGGTATCATTATCGCACAGCGCATCTCCGACAAGATTCGATATGCAATCGCTCAAAACCCGAGCATATCGGCCAAGGAGTACGAGATTAGCCTCAAGTTGCGTGATGTCCCTGGTGTTGGTTAGCGTCGGTTCGTCACGCTTCGCCCCAAAGGGGCAGCAACATGTCAGCCCAGGGCATCGCCCTGGGTCTGCGACGCACAATTCCCAAGAGCCCTGAAGGGGCGCAACAGACAGTCAATCCCAAACATACCGTTCATCGAACTCAAGACGATGGCGACTCAACAACAACCGAAACTCTTCCTGGAACGTCATCGTCCGATGGTGCTCTTCCTGGTGCTCGATGTACCGCCGCACATTTTTTACCTGTGACTCGCTCACGGAAAACGCCCCGTATCCGTTTTGCCAACAGAACGCCGCAAACGCCTCACCTTGGGTCTTGATCCATTTCGACGACCCTTTCTTCACCTCTTCCACGACCTTGCACAGCGCTATATTCTTGGACAACACAAACAACGCGTGGACATGATCCGCCGTACCGCCGATTACGATCGCCGGGCTGTTCCATTCAAAATGCCGGCCTGATATGCATAGAGCTTAGAACGAATCGCTGGAGTAAGACTGGCATCTCTGCTTTTCGTGCTGAAAATGAGGTGAACGAGATTCATTGACAGTGACTGTGGCATGTCGGGTCCTTGGCTGTTGCGCCCTTTCAGGGCTCCTACGTTACTGTATTCCGGTACCCAGGGCGATGCCCTGGGCTGCCATCTTGCGGCCCCTTTGGGGCGAACAACAATCGCACGCGAACAACAGCGGCGAACTGCGAAATCACACGAGGCGTAGATCGTACGCGCGGCGAAGATCGATCACAAGCGACTTGTGTTAAACAACGTGGAGGTGACGCCAGAGGCTTCGGACCCTTCACTCGGTAGCGTACGTCAACGCCCATAACTTGTGCAATCGCATACAAAGAGGCTCAGTTCGCGACGAGGAAGAAGGAATATCCGTAGGCCGGCGCCGGCTCTGCGATCACATCGCACCCGGGGGCCGGGTCCAATGTGTCACCGGCGCCGACCGGATTATTGCTGAAGAGTACGTCCATATCGAACCAATTCCCGCCGTCCGCCGTGCGAACCTATTGGGCCAAGTTTTCACGACGAATCATCGGGACCACGGTGGAAGCGAAAGTGCCCGGGTCGATAACGTTTGCGACGGCGATGAGCGTGAGTTTCTTGGTCCAGCTTTCCCCATGCGGCTGCATGATGTTCCTTCGTCCGTCCGCGGGGATCAGAAGGTGGGGCGCGTGCGGCGTCGCACGCACCCCGTACTCCCATCCTCTTTGCGGGTCTAGGGCAGAGGGCACTGCCCAGCCGATAGTCTACCCGATTTGAGTGCTTGGCGTAAAGGATTTTCTGCCATATTATTGGCACCGTCCGCAACGAAGAGACGGGGCGACGAGGATTCCTATAATATCGCCATCAGCGGATCGAGATGGGGATTCACGCCTTTAGGCGGGCCCGTTCCACGATGATTCGCCGCCCGGTCGTATTGACCGATAACATGTCGGAGGGCCGAAGTTGAATGAAGGCAGTCGGGGTTTGGATGTCGGCGCGGCGGAACTAGTGCCATTTCCAGAAAGGTTGCATCGTTTTCTTCCCCCCTTTCCGAGGGGGGATTCAGGGGGGTTGCATGACGAATCCGGGACCTCCCCCAACCCCTCCTTCGCAAGGAGGGGAGCCAATTCTGACAGAACCTTTCCGGAAACGGCACTAGTCATAGGAAAGCTCCGAAGCTGCTCAAACCATGGCTTGCGCTGGGTGGCCGGCGGTGCGGTGGCATGTGGTGCCATCGCCAATCGCCTGGTGCTGGGTGTCATGGCCAAGCGCAGCGCCGCCATGTCTTCGCGGCGTCAGCATGGCGGCGCCCGGGAATACCGGGCTTGGCCATGGCACCCATGGCAAGTGCGTCCGTTACACCGGTTGAAACGGCTCGCGATCCGACTTGCTCACAAGTGCCGTCACACCTGGCAGCAATTCTTCCATGCGATTGCCCAGGGTCGGTAGCACCGGTCGCTCGCTGGTCCAGTGATTCAAGGCAATGGCGGTGCAGCCAAGGCGCTGAATCGTCAGGGCCTCGTGGTGGCGGATTTCCCCGGTGATAATCACATCCGAGGCGGATAGTTTCATACGAAACGGCAAAGAGCCCGCGGCACCGACGACGATGACCGCCCGTTCAATCTTCCGATCCGCCGGTCCGACGATTTGGGCAGTGGATGCGCTTGTGGCCCGCTTGAGCTTTCGGGCGAGCTCGCCGAGCGTGCTTCCCTCCGGCAGTTGCCCGTGCCGTCCGATACCGCGTACGGGCGTCGGCTGAATCGGATAAATGTCGTAGGCCGGCTCGTCGTACGAATGGGCTGCGATCAGAGAAGTGACGACCTTAGAGAGGGCGGTGCCGGGGACCACCGTTTCCAACCGGATTTCTTCGACCTGTTCGAAACGGCCTCGTTCGCCGGCGGTCGGGTTCGTCGAGTCGCCGCCGAGAAAGGTTCCGTGACCGCTCGAGCGGTAGCTACAGTGGGCATAGTCGCCGATGTGCCCGGCGCCGGCCGCGAACATGGCGTTGGCAACGTGCTCGACCTCCTTGGAGGGAACGAATACGACCAGCTTGTATTTCATTGGTCCGGGTTGGTCGACGTATTCCAGCGGTTCGGTTTGCTTGATCCCACATATTTCCGCGATGACGTCGTTCGTTCCTCCGTCCGCGGCATCGAGCGCCGTGTGCGTCGAATAGAGTGCGATCCCGCGCTCGATACAGCGAAACACCGCGGCATCGGTGCCCGTGCTGTCGGCGCGAAGTGAAGCGACGGGTTTGAAGATCGGCGGATGGTAGGCCATGACGAACTGCACCTTTTCCGCGATCGCCTCCTCGACGACGGGCGGCGTGAGATCGATGCATAGCAGAACCCGCCGTACACCCGCCGCCGGATCGCCGGCCAACAGGCCCACGTTGTCCCAATCCTGTGCGAGCGCAGGAGGCGCGATCGATTCCATGACCGAGCAGATGTCGCTGACGGTATGACGGTCCGGCTGTTTCTTGCTCATTCGTTGCCGCACTCCTTGCGAACCAATTCGCGAAACGCCTCCCTGAGCTTGGTGGTGAGGACGCCTACGCGGCCGTCGGCGATGTCATGTTTTTCGACGCGAATAACCGGGACGATCTGCATGA
This sequence comes from Planctomycetota bacterium, assembly GCA_022566435.1. Classification (GTDB taxonomy): domain Bacteria; phylum Planctomycetota; class Phycisphaerae; order UBA1845; family UBA1845; genus JADFIX01. The sequence goes on along the minus strand of JADFIX010000029.1, from coordinate 7,637 downwards.
TGATGTTGGTCAGGAATACTTCGTCGGCGTCCAGCAGATCGTCGATGGAAAGGGGGAATTCCTGTGTGTCGATTTCGAGTTGGCGGGCTAATTCGAGTACGGTCGCCCGGGTCACGCCCGGCAGTACCGGCGTGGCGAGTGGCGGTGTCTTCAGAATGCCGCCCTTGACGATGAATACATTGCTGATCGACCCTTCCGCGAGATGGCTGCCGGTGGTGAACCAAAGGGCTTCCACGCACTGGGCGCGGTGCGCCTCGCGCAAACCGATCAGCCGCGGAAGATAAGCGATCGTCTTGTGGGGTGCGATTGGATCGGTCGGGGATACCCGGTGCTGGGTGATGACCACGGGAACGCCGTTCTCGTGTGTGTGGGCGGCATGGGATGCCATGGGGGATGCTGTGATATAAACCGTGATCGGCTGCTCATCTTTCTCGGAATCGCCGATCATGGACCCGGCGGACACGGTCAGCCGTATGCGCGCCGCTTTGAGTTCGTTTCTTGCAAGCAACTCTTCGAAGATCTCGCGCGTCGGTAACTCGTCATGCGGGATCGGCCTTAGCAAGACTTGCGCCGACCGGCACAGTCTCTCGAGGTGCGAATGGAGTCGAAAAATTCGGCCGTTCTCCGCCCGCATCGTTTCGAAAAGACCGGCGCCATGCAGCCAGCCGCCGTCGTCGATAGCGATCGCGGCCTCGTTTCGGGCCAAGAACTCGCCGTTGTGCCAGACGATATCGTTTAGCATCGTGCCGCCCACGCCGGTTGCCGGTCGGTCGGCGCACGACAGTTCAATGCTTGAAACATGCCGCGTGCCTTGGCGAGGACTTCTTCGTGCTCGCTTTGTGGATCGCTGTCGGCGACGACCGCACCGCCGGCATATAGATGGACGCGCTGACCGGAGTGGACCATGGTTCGAATGGCGATGTTGAAGGATGCCGATCCATCCAGGCCGATATAGCCGATTGTACCGCAATAAACTCCCCGCTCGGTCGGCTCCAACTCGTCGATGATTTGCATCGCTCTAATCTTCGGTGCCCCGGTGATGGAACCACCTGGAAAAGTCGCCCGGAGTAGATCAAAGAAGTTCTTTTCGGCATCGAGTCGGCCCTCGATCGCCGCGACGCGGTGGAAGACGGCGGGATGGGTCTCGATTTCCCCATCCGAGAGAACACGAATCGACCCATATCGGCAGACCCGCCCCAAGTCGTTTCGAAGCAGGTCGATGATCATGTTGAGTTCCGCCCGGTCTTTTTCGCTTTCGATCAAATCGCAGCGCGCGGACTCGTCCAGCAGGGGATCATCAAAGCGCGGCCTCGTGCCCTTTATGGGGCGGGTGACCACGTGATCGCCACGAAGGTCGAGGAACAACTCCGGTGAACTGGAAATGATTGTATATCCTGATCCCGTGAGCAGGGCGGCGTGGGATGACGGGCTGACGCGACGCAGCCGCCGATAGATTTCAAGCGGCGAAGCCTTGGTCTCGACCGTGAAACGTCGCGTCAGATTTACCTCAAAAACATCGCCGGCTTCGATGTACTCCTTGGCGCGTCGGACACCTGCCCAATACTCTTCGTCGGACATGTTCGATTGTGCCAAGCGATGTGGGCCCACGGGCGTAAAGGGCGAGGTGATAGACCTTCTGAGCCGCTCCGCAGCGCGAAGCCTGTCGCGAATCAGGCCAATTCGATGAGAAGCCGAGGGGCGCTGCCGTGACCACGGTGCAGGCCAGACGATTGCCACCGCATACCACTGCCTTTCGGCATGATCGTAGACCGCCGCGGCATCGTATAGGTGGAATTCCGCGAGCGGCACGGGGATGTCGGCCTTTGTCGAACAGGGGACTCCTTCTATCCGTAGACCTGCCTCGTAGGCGAAATATCCGATCCAGCCTCCAGAAAACGGAATCGGGAGTTCACTCGGCTCTTGCCGAGGATAAGTCGCGCTTCGATCCTCCAGCCGCCCCAACGGACATTCTCGCATGTCCGGATGATGGACCATGCGATCAGCGGGATCGGCGGCGAAAATCGAATACCGGGCGTAAGTGCCTTTCTCGAGCGAAGTTTCCAGAATTGCGGGCCGTGTGGCGCGCGAGTAAATCACAGTCAGCGCGTCCAACGACGCGTCGGATTGGATCGGTTCAATTACAGCGTTGGCCGCCGCAGTGTCGCTCCCGCTAATGGTCTTTGATACGCGTTTCATGGCGGGTGGGGAGTATAACAGAGTTCGTCCAAATCCGTCAGCCCAGGCGGATCGCGTTGACATTCCGGCGGAGCGCATGTATAGTTGCACTCCTGTCGGTTGGGATGGATCGAGGTTCTCACCTTGACGGCAAAGGATGGCCTACCATGTTTCGAGTCGTTTTTTTCGTACGTCGCGTTCGCTTTCTTATTCAGGCATCGGTTTTGTTGGCCTGCACGTCGGCGCTCCTCGCCCAATCCGCGACGAGCCGAAGCGGCGACCTCTACGAGGTTTCCGGCAACGACGTCTACGTGCGTAGCGGCGCCAGCCTAAATCATTACACGATATGTAAGCTGAACGCCGGCGATCGTGTGACGGTTGTTGGCGAAAAGGGAAAGTGGCACGAGATTCTCCCGCCGGAAGGTACGTTCAGCCTCATATCGGGCGACTTTGTCGATACCGCCGACGACAAGAGTGGCGTCATCAACGGTAACAATGTTCGCGTTCGCGCCGGTTCGCACCTGAATACGCACAAGTACACGGTTCAACGGCTTCTCTCCATGGGCGCGGAAGTGACCATCCTTGGACGCAATGCTGACGGTTTCCTTCGCATCGCACCTCCCGAGGGGGCGACACTTTGGATGTCCGGTGAGTTCATCGCACCCATATCCTACGGTGCCGCTACCCAGCGAAAAGTAGAGGCGCCGGAGGGGCAATCGACCGACAAGCCTCAATCCGCGGCGCTTCTAGTCGACACCGCTACCGCGAGTTCCGAGCGGCCCCCGGTATCAAAGGCTCGTGAAACTAGCAGCAGCCGTGGCACGATGCTCGCCGCGCTTCCTTCGACTCGCGAACGAGACAGGTTGGCAGTCATCGACAATGAGGTCGAGCTCGAACTTGCCAAGCCTCTGCTTGACCGGCAGGTCGAGCCGTTCATTCTTCGATACCAGGCGTTGGTGGACCAGGAAGATGATCCGTTCGCGCAACGATACGCCCAGACTCGGATCGACCAGCTCACCACGATGACCGAGATCGCCGGCACGGTCCGAAAAGTACGGGTCTTGAGCGATAAGACGGACGCCCGGCGCCATGAATTCCTGGCGGAGCGTACCGCGCATCGTCAGGCGGAAGTTCCCAAGCCGAGCGGAATCGATGCCCGGGGCGAGTTGAGGGTTAGCGCCTTGTATCCCGAGGGCAGACTCCCACGGCGCTATCGGCTGGTGGATACGTCGACTGCCACTGAGCGAACGATCGGTTATGTCGACATTCCTGCGGACACGGATTTGGACGTGAGCGCCCTTTTGGGGCGTTATGTGGGGGTGCGGGCAAGTCAAAAGCGATTGCTCGCCGGGGCGGTGACTCCGATCCCCATTTACCTGGCGCGGGAGCTCGTGCCCCTCGATTCGGATGTTGAGGGAACTGGGCAAGCGTCGCAAAATTAGCGAATCGAAGGTTTCGGCCTCGGATGGCCACAGGCAGCCGGCCCGTGTGTGATTCTCGTACGAATATGGTATACGTACCGCTTGCCATCGCCATTTGAGGCGCTTTACAACTCGCTGTATCGAGTTGTAAAGGATTGATCAAACACACAAGGACGAGCGAGGGATTTCACATGTCAAGATACTACAAACGAGTCATACGGTTGGCCGCCACGTTTGCGTCGGCCGGGGTGTTGTTGCAGGCCGGCGGCTGCGTCAGCGACGAAACGATCAGCGGTTTGCTCTTGTCGGTGCTGGGCTCTTTCGTGCAGAGTCTCGTATTCGGCGGATTCAACCTCGTTTGACGGATTGAGCCGGCTTCGTGCGTTCGGCGATCTTGCTTGCCCTTTGTCACGGGTATTGAGACGTGTGTCTTCTCTTCTGGTTGCCCGGTTCATGCCCACCCCTTATTCGCGTGTGACGATTGTCGGTGACGGTGCCATGGGCACGGTGTGCGCACTACTTTTGCATGACCTTGGCACGGAAGTCTCGCTGTGGAGCGCTTTTCCTTCTCAAGCGGAGGACATGCGACGCGAGCGAGAGAATCGCCAATTCCTTCCGGGTTTCGCCATACCCTTATCGGTGGCAATTGTTGATGATCCGGCAGAGGCGTTTACCACCGCTCCGGAAATGATCTTGTCCGCCGTGCCTTGTCAGTTCATGCGTTCGGTGTGGACCAAACTCGCGCCGTTTGTGCCGAAGGACGTTCCGATCGTCAGTGTGGCCAAAGGGATCGAAACCGGCACTCTGTTGTGTCCCACGGAAATCATTCGGGCATGTGTGGGGCCGGTGATCACGGCCTGTCTCTCGGGTCCCAGTATTGCCCGCGAAGTGGCGGCCAAGAAACCAGCGAGCGTGGTCTCGGCGTCGGAGGATCCCGCGGTCGCCGAGCAAATACAGAAAGGCTTCAGCACCAAATACTTTCGGGTCTATCGTAGCGCTGACCTTCTCGGCGTCGAGCTCGCGGGGGCGAGCAAGAACGTCATCGCACTGGCCGGCGGCATTTGTGACGGCATCGGCGCCGGCGACAACGCCAAAGCCTCGCTGCTGACCCGCGGGCTGGTGGAGATCAGTCGGCTCGGGGTGGTCATGGGGGCAAGGGCCGAAACATTTAACGGGCTCGCAGGCGTCGGTGACCTTGTGACCACGTGCATCTCGAAGCACAGCCGGAACCGAACGGCCGGAGAACGGATCGGTCGCGGCGAAACCGTGGAAGAAGTCGTCGCCTCGACGAAGTCCGTGATAGAAGGGGTTGCCACCACTCGGGCCGTTCTTGCGCTCGCGCAGCGGCATGACGTCGAGATGCCTATCGTCGAGGCAATGGCCGGCGTGCTTTTCGATAAAAACAGTCCGCACGACGCGATTGAATTGCTTATGACGAGGCCGCTCCACAGCGAATAGACCTGCAACAGGTCTTCTCTTTTTGGCTCTGCAGGGCGACAAACGCACGTACAGAAGCAAAGCCGCGCTTCCCACCGACCGATAAAACATCGAGAGGTTTCCGCTAAAAAGGAAAAAGGAGGCGTTGTCCGTGCGGGCATTGGCGATCAAAGAAGGTGCGGGAGAGCTGTATCGTTACCGCGAGCTTCTGGCGAGCTTGACGTGGCGAGACGTGCGGATTCGCTACAAGCAATCGATGCTGGGAATCGGCTGGGCGGTTCTCATGCCTCTGTCCATGATGCTGGTCTTTACTTTTGTCTTCACCCGCGCGATCGATGCCCGATCTGTTCTTAACGTAGATATGCCGTATGCCCTATTTGCGTACACCGGTCTCGTACCCTGGACGTTTTTCAGCATGGGGCTCGGCGGGTGCGTCAACTCCTTGGTGGCAAATCGCAATCTGGTGACAAAAGTCTATTTTCCGCGCGAAGTTTTCCCGCTGGCCTGCATCGGTAGTTCGCTCGTGGATTTCTTCATCGCCTCCACGGTGTTGGCGGGATTGATGGCCTACTTCCATTATTCAGGCACTTGGTCGTGCGCCCTGCACCCGGCCATCATGTTTGTACCGATTATCTTGTGCGTGCAGGTCGCCATGATGATCGGGCTCGGCATGCTTCTTGCGATGGCCAATCTGTTTTACCGCGATGTCCGTCAGGTGTTCTCGGTGGTGATTCAGCTATGGATGTTCGTCTCCGCGGTCGTGGTACCAGTGCCCCAAGACGGGTCTACGCTCGCGAAAGTCATCGCCCTTAACCCGCTGGTGCCTATTATCAATGCCTACCGAGATTGCATTCTCTACGGTCGCGTTCCAAACGCCGCGGGCTTCTGCTACGCGGCCGTCATGGCGGCGATCTTCCTGGTCGTAGGATGGGTGTGCTTCCGGCGTGCAAGTTTCAAATTCGCGGAGTGTATTTGATGGGCACGTCGGCCGTACGTTTCGACCGGGTATCCAAGCGATTCCGCCTCGGTGAGTCGCACGATTCACTTCGTGACTTGTTGGCGTCGGGTTTCGCCCGATTGCTCGGCAAAAAGCGGCATCGCAAGCCCTATTTTTGGGCGCTACGGGGTGTCGACTTTTCCGTCGAACGCGGCGAGGCGGTCGGTATCATCGGTCCAAACGGTGCGGGGAAGAGTACGGTCTTGAAACTTCTCGCCGGCATTCTTTGCCCGAATCGCGGCCGGGTGTGCGTCAAGGGTCGCCTGGCGGCGTTGATCGAGGTCGGCGCCGGCTTTCACGGCGATCTGACCGGGCGAGAGAACATTTTCCTTAACGGTGCGGTCCTCGGGATGCCGCGTACGGACATCCGTCGCAAATTGAATGAGATCGTCGAATTCGCGGGGATTGGACGATTTCTGGATACGCCGGTCAAGCGATATAGCTCCGGCATGTACGCCCGGCTTGGCTTCAGCATTGCCGCTCACGTCGATCCCGACATCCTTCTCGTGGACGAGGTGTTGTCAGTTGGGGATGCGATGTTTCGCTTGCGATGTATCGACCGCATGCATGAGTTGGTGCGACACGGTACCACGCTCGTGTTCGTCACTCACAATCTCGACCAAATGCAGGCGATCTGCCCTCGGGCCATCGTGCTCGATCGAGGAAAGACGGTATTCGCCGGCGCGTCTCGTGAAGCGGTGAGCCACTACATGACGGCCATGTCGCGTGCGTACGCCGATCGACCGACCGATGTGTCCGCCGCCGACCATGATCGTTCGAGTGCGGTGGAATTAATCGATGTTCGTTTCGTGAATTCGTCGGGAAAGCGAATTGTCTGGACCCGGTCGAGTGAATCGATGGAAGTGCAGCTTCGGTTTCGACTTCTTAATCCGATCGAGCGTCTGGTGATCGAGTTAAACTTGCGGGCCAACGCGAGTGACAATCTTCTCAGTCTCAATTCGGGTCGAAGCGGAATCACGTTTGATCGCAAAGCGGGCGAGCATCTCATTACTCTGCGAATTCCGAGCTTGCCGGTTTGCGGCGGGCAATATTTCTGGAACGTGCGTATGTGGGATGCGGCCAGCGGCACGTCGGAATTAGACACACCGTTTCGATTTCCGTTGCTCGTGGACGACGAGGGGCGCGGCACGGGCATCCTGTGTGTCGATCATCAATGGGATGGGGGCGACGTCCGGACGGGCGAACCGACGTATTCCTCTGCATCAGAGAGATCGCTCGAGCCGACCGCGACGAGAATCGCTGATGAAAGTCTGCATCTTCTCTGACGCACAGTCCGTTCACGTCCAACGCATCGTCTCAGGGCTTGTCGAGCGAGGTGTGGGCGTACACGTCGTCACCCACAAGCCGGCGGATCTGCCCGGCGCGTCGGTCGAGCCATTCGCCGTACCCGGACCGTCGATCAGGAATTTTCACCGATGGCATGGACGGTGGCGGCGATACTTGCGGACTTTCGCACGCCGCTTCGACGTCGTTCATGTTCACTTTCTCGCGGAGTGGGGATTTACGCCGGAGCTTCTTACGGACGGCTGTTTCGTCGTCACGCCGTGGGGTTCGGACGTGGTCCCGCCGCCGGGCGAGGGTGATGC
>JADFIX010000867.1 GCA_022566435.1 Planctomycetota bacterium | reverse complement strand
CTGACGCCGTTTGCGAGGCCGTACCGCGATATGTGCAGTTGTCCGAGGGTCGGGCGTTCGTGCTGTTCACCAGTCATGCCATGATGCGGCAGTGTGCGGAAAGGTTGGCTCCGTTTTTCGAAGAGCAGAACATGTCGCTTTTCGTGCAGGACGCGGGTATGCCCCGCTCGATGATGTTGGATGAGTTTCGACGTGCGGACCGCGGCGTATTGTTCGGGACGGACACTTTCTGGGCGGGCGTGGACGTGCCGGGCGAGGCCTTGAGCAACGTCATCATCGTCAAGCTTCCTTTTGCGGTGCCGAATCACCCGGTCGTGGAAGCCCGGATCGAGCTCATTCGCGAGAAGGGCGGGAATCCGTTCATGGCCTATCAGGTTCCCGAGGCTATTTTGAAGTTCAAGCAGGGTGTCGGCCGACTGATCCGCACGCGACGCGACCGTGGCATGATTGTCATTCTCGATCCGCGAATTCGGACCAAGCCCTATGGCCGACGTTTTCTCCAAGCGTTGCCGGAATGCGAGGTCGTGACAAGCTAGCTTGCACCTGATGCTTTCGGCCGTTTCGTCGCTGTTCGATTATCTCTGCAACGAAAACGATATGACCGGCCGCGGCATCTACGACATGGTCCGATCCCACGGGTGCAAAGCGGGCATCATCGTCGGCGGCCTCTGCTTGCACGCCCTACGTGCCGCCGCCAAGCGTTCCATGAGCGTCTTTTCCACCGAGAGTCCAGATCAGCATCAAGGTCCCGCGCCCATGCGGATTCCCGCTATTTCGGACAGGGTGGGCATGCCTCATCTAATGGCTTCAGCTTGACCTTGATGAACAAACTGCCGTCAATTCCAAACGCTGGAAGGTCGTTGCCGGAAGACGAATCCAAGGTGTGATGTAGGCTCTGCCAGTATGTTCCCGCCGTTCCGGGAACAGACATGTTTGCATGCCGCGTTGGCTTGGCGCCGACATAGGTGTGGCTCAATAGGCGATCGCATCCACCTTCACAGATAACACCTTCGATATTCACGCCGTCCGGAGCGTCGTATATTTTTATGCCGGGCTTGTGGCCCCCGAGCCGCGTCCCGTTACCCCCTGCCTCGACAGCGCTGAATTTCAGCTCCAAGTAAACAGCCCGCTGGTTGTGCGTAATCCTCGTTTGCAATTCTACACCGACCCTATCGTTAGGATCGATGTCCATCTCGTTGTCCTTCCCTCCGATCCGAGCCCATTCCCCAGCACCAAAGTAGCTGAAGGACCACGAGTGAGGGAACGAGTAGGGTTGCGGAACGTCCGGACACGGTATGAGACCGCAATGTGCCTGCACGCTCGGGCGCCCGGCCAGGTCGAAACGAACGATTGAGTCCTGGTGACAGTCCGTTCGGCGGAAACGCTGCGATAGGCCTGAAAATTCCGAGATGATCGTTCCGTTCTTGATGACCAGCGGGCCTATCGGGGCGGCGTTGGTCGGCGTCGCAAGGGTGACTTTGACCGAGTTCGGATCTGTCTTGGTCACGGGAAAATACTCCACGCTGACGAGGAACTCGCCGGATTGCGGATTGCAGACTAACGTGTTCGCGCGGACGCTGCTGCTCCACTGTAATGCCTTGCATTTGAGCCATGCTTCCGCGAGGGCGGGTACATGGCGGTTGGCGATCAACAACTTGACCGAGACGTATTCGGAGCTCTGCCAGGCGAAGCGTTCCTCGTCCCGCAAGTGTACCTTCAGAGAATCAAGTGTGCTCCGGTTGGTTTCGGCGTCAGCGCCAACGACAAACACACCGAGCATGGCTCGCAGACCACCCTTGGCTTTGCTGTGTTCCTCTTCCATCTTTTCGAGCGACCAGTCTCGAATCTTCAACAGGTCGATCTGGAGATCCGTTTCGCTCGTGTACTCAATCTTATCGAACATGCCGGCAAGTATCGGGTCACAAGTATCTGCCACGCTTAGGCGAGGGCTGACGGACAAAATCAGAGCAATTATTATTAGCGACACGCGCATGGCTATTCTCCAAACAAAAAGTGACATTTCTGCGGCTTGGAGCTTTCCACTACCGCACCGTATCCCATCGAGTATAGACTACCGCGCGCTTGCCAGCAAGAATCCGGGAAATATCCGGCTTGAAAATAAAGCGCTTAATATTTTCGTCCGATCCTTCGCATTTGGCCCTTGCCTGAACGACGTTTGCGGATCCAACGCCTGTTCCATAGCTCATGCCCTTTTTCACTCAACCTTTGGCGGCGTTTGCGAGCGATGCGATCAAGCAACACTTGACCAGGAGCGCCGGTTGGCTGCCGTGGGCCACTCCCGCCATCCCAATACCAGGAGGACCCGCCTCTTTGATCGACGGAAATCGCGGCCGGAAGACGGCCCAATGTTTCGGGTTTCCTACTAGCGTTCAGGGTTACTTCCTCTTCTCGGTTGAAGGGTAAATAAGTCTTCTCTTGCTTTGCCAAACGTCGGGTGGAAGATGAAAACAACCAAATCCGGGTCAATGTGGAAGGCATTCGTCTTTACAATCCAATCCATCGAT
>JADFIX010000866.1 GCA_022566435.1 Planctomycetota bacterium | reverse complement strand
ACCTCGGCCGGTGTGATCGTCGCGCTGCGTAGAACGGCCGCCGCCGGCACGCCGGCTTCTTGAAACAGCGCCATCTCTTCGTGGAGCGAGTGACCGGGGATGACATTCGGGTTCGCCAGATCCGTCCCGCAGAGCAGCGTGACGCCGGCCTCGTGCAGTTCGGCGACGACCTGTTGCATAAACGGCACGATTCGCTTCGCCCCGGGCGACATCCGCGCGTACCCCTCTCTCTTCCACATGCCCTTTAGGAATGCCGGCACGAATTCGAGCCACGAATCGTCGGCATCAGAGTCGCTGACTCGACCGATACCTTGCATCACGACGATGGTCGGGCACATCGCGACGCCGGCCTGTCGCAGTCGCCGGTACGTCTCTCTGAGTTTTGCCTTGTCCGCTTTCGGATAAAGACCCCACCGGGTGAACTTGCCGCGATTGGGACGCGGCAGCGGCACCTCTTCTCCGGCGGCCTCAGCGATCAATACGTCAAAGCCGTCAAGGTGCTCGATTGTCGCTTGACCGGCGTCGATCGCATCGTCGAGCGTGACGCTGTGCGGAATGTGGCCGACCGCCTTGAGCCCTTGCTTGCCGGCCTCGTCAATTGCGGCCTTGTACGCCTCAGCCGGTAACTTGCTGTAGACCTTGATCTGATCCACTCCGGCCTTGGCGAGCTTGCGAACGGCCTTGCGGGCGTCGTCGGCCGTCTTGCACGCTTCGGAAAACGGCCAAATGGGTGGATCGCCGTCCACGATCGCACCGGTGGCGATCATCTCCGGTCCGACTACTTCGCCGCGATTGAGCTGGTCGCGAAGCGCTAGTATGAACGCCGTCGATCCACCCATGTCGCGGACGAAGGTTACGCCGTGGGCGATCATCATCGGCCCGAATGTCTCCGGGCTGATGTAATGCACATGGGAATCGAACAACCCCGGCATCAGGTATTTGCCTCGGCCGTCGACGATCCGCACGCTCGCGTCGAACGTCGTCTCGCTCACCGGTTCGACCCGCACGATGTTTTCGCCTTCGATGACGACGCGCTGGTTCTCGATGATCTTTCCGTTTTTGACATCGACGAGGTTGACATGATCAATGACGGTCGTGTCCGCCGCAAAAGCAGCGGCTGAAACGAAACCCAAGACGCAGAACGACAACGCAACCCGACACCTATGACGCACCATGATGAATCCTCCAGCCAGGGAAACCGACTTGATGCTAGGTGCCAAAGGGACCAGTCGCAACTGATACGTCGTACGTAATTGCAAGAAGATATGGAAACCCGAGGTCAGTCTCGCGTGATCCAAGACGAACGCAACACAATGGCCGAGATACAAGCGTTCTTGTGGACATGGAGACTCCACGTCAGAATAGCAGAACTGTCTAAAATTCCGAGCGACTGAGAATATCAGCAACAGGAAGGACAATGGACCCGCTTACCCTGACGATTGCATCGGCTTACTCCTGGGGCGTGCGTAAGTCGCTCGATGCCGGGCTTCGTGGGCTGCAATGGATGACGCGCGAAACCTGCAAGGGCGCGTTGCACTGGGTGGACAGTAAGAATCCCCTGATGCGGTTCGCGGGAAGAATCGCACAGGAGGCGGTGAGCGCCGAAACCGATGCGGACGCGCGGCGGCGCGTCTACCAATTCCTACGCACCCACCAGGCCGACCTTGAAAGTCTTCGCAAATCACTCCGCGAAGAGGCGGCCTGGCAGTTCGACGTGTCAATGGACCTCGGCGGCATCCAGGGCGACGTTGCCCAAGTTCTGGTGCAGCTTTCCGAGATGGACGACGGAATCGGGAAGGAAATCGCAAGCCTGCCGCAGACTCTACGCGAGGAACTGGGCTTCACACACCTGCATGAGCGCATCGACCGCATCCATGAAATACTGACGCGCGGGTTGTCCAATCCACTGCGCGCGTGGCAGCGTTACTGGCGGAAAATGCGAGGCGGTATTCCCTGGCAGCATATCGAGACGCATCCGGATGCCGCTTACACCGTGATGACTTCGTTCATCGGTCGAGAAGCCGAGATGGACCTCTTCGAGGGCTTTCTGACCGACGACTTAGAGATACTTCATGTCTACGGAGAGATGGGTTCGGGCAAGAGCCGATGGCTACACGAATGTGCCGCCGTGGCCGAACGGGCGCGCTGGCTGGTGAAGTTCGTGGAAAACAGCGGCGGCGCGATGGACCTGCAAGCTGCGGTCCAGGCATTGCGCGAGGACCCTGAGGTGGTGAAGTCCGCCGGTCTGTTGCTCATCTGGGATGATTGGCAGGGTGAGCACGCGGATCAGGCACGTTACTTTCTTGGGGCCGGCGCTGATTTCGATTTTCCGTTTTTATCAATGGCTACAAATGTCAGATAAGCCGAACTGGTGTGCCGCCTCCGGTTCGTGAACTGCTCTTCCCGGAACACCTTAACCCCCACCTCCATGGAACAGTGGAAGACACGGTTTACCGAGGATTTCAATACGATCACTTCGCCCACGCGGATGGGGCAGCGGAAGTCCATATGGTCGACCGCTGCGGTGACCACAAAGCT
>JADFIX010000028.1 GCA_022566435.1 Planctomycetota bacterium | reverse complement strand
ACAGGTTCTCGTGGAGGCGACGATTCTCCGAGCGCGACTAAACGAAGAAAACTCTATGGGCGTGGATTTCACTTTATTGGGTGGAGTGGACCTTGAATTAATGGGCGCGAATTCGAATGGAATCCTCGATCTTACACTTGGGACGCTGCCAACAGATCGACTCGAGCTGTTCAACTCCAACGTGACCAGCGTCTTTAGGGGTAACGTTCCCGATGGCGGGGTGTCCATCGGAATCATGAAGGATCACGTGGCCTTGTTCATCCGCGCACTCGAACAGATCACGGATACGAGCGTGATCGCTAACCCCAAAATAATCGCGCTCAACAAGCAGATCGGTAGTATTCTCGTCGGTCGCCGCGACGGCTACATCACAACGACGGTGACTGAGACCCAAGCCATTCAGACCGTCGAGTTCTTGGAAACCGGTACCCAGCTAACGTTCCGGCCGTTCATCGGTACCGACGGTTACATCCGAATGGAGCTGCGACCGAAGGACAGCATCGGCGGATTGACGCCCGAGCAGCTACCCTTTGAGCAGGCAACGGAAGTCACGGTCAATGTGCTCGTCAAGGACGGACACACGATTCTCATCGGCGGTCTTTTTCGCGAGGTGAACTCAGCCGCACGTTCTCAGATTCCTTTGCTCGGCAACATACCTCATCTGGGGACGCTGTTTCGCTCTCGAAACGACGCAATCGAGCGTGAGGAAGTCATCATTCTGCTTACCGTGCACATTATAAAGAACGACGCGGAGTACGCCCGGCACAGCCTCGAACAGCTCCAAAACAATGAGCGTACGCGAGTCGGGCTCCGACGCGGAATGATGTGGCACGGACGGGAGCGCATGGCTCAATGGCACTATCAACGTGCACTAGAATACCATGCCAAGGGCGACGATAAACACGCTCTCTGGAACACGCAAATGGCCTTAATCAATCAGCCTAGTTTCTTGTCAGCCATCAAGCTCAAGGAAGATATTGCGCAAGCGCGAGAGTGGGACGAAGACGGCAGCATCACGCGAGCGTTTATCTGGGACCTGATCATGCAAGAACAAGGCGCGGTGAAGCCGCGATTGGGTCGTCCGAGTTCGCCCCAAGAACAGAGCGGGGTCGACACAACCAGTCCCGACTAAGCACCGGTGATTCGTTGCACCACATGAGCTTAATGTTGGCCTCACTGAACACGGATACCGAGAGAACGAATTCATGACTATGATCAGTCCACTCGCCAACGATCCTCAAAGTAGCTACTTGCTGCCAAGTCTCCGTATAATCCGCGTTGGGCTTTGCTTGTTGGTGTTAAGTACGGGTTGTCACTCGACAAAGCAACGTTCCATGCAACATAAGGCGCAAGAGGATTGGAAACGGATTCGCGCGGCGTTCAAACTTCGCCTCGCCAATGAACAATTTGAACAGGGTTACGTTCTCGAGGCTGTGGCGACCCTGCAACGGGCTGCCTCGATCGATCCAACGAATCCCGTCTATTTCCGAATGTTGGCTCAGTGCCACCTGGAAACGTCATCTCTGGAAGCCGCACGTGACGCCATCCGTCACGCTAAGTCTCTTGATGACGATTCGCCGGAATTGGCATTCCTGGAGGGAATACTCGCGGAAAGACATTGGCACCACAAAGAGGCGTTGCGCTACTACCAAAAGGCCGCCGAAATCGAGCCGGAGAATGTTGATTATTTGCTTGCCGTTGGGGAATGTCTCGTCAACTCCGGTCGACCTACGGAGGCGAGACAATTCTTGGACGAACATCTTCAGGGTGCGGAAGGCATGGAACAGCTGGCGATCCTGCGTGCGCAAGTGCATTTGCTCTTGGATGCCCCGGAGTTGGCGGTCAAAGACTTCAAGTCCGCCGAGGGCTTGTTAGCGGACGCGGCGGGAATGTCCGAGGAGTTCGGCCTTCTGCTTGTTCGTATCGGTCGCTACGCGGAGGCACTGGCCGTGCTGCAACCGCTCGTGGAGTCGGCAGCAAGACGAAGAGACAAAGATCCAAGCACGCCGCGGGCATCGCGCGCCGCGGTACGGGCGCTGGCGATCTGCTGCAACCGGCTTGGCACGTCAGAAAAGGCCGCAAGATTGATGGAAGACCATGTAACCCAGTCACCCGACGACGGCCGAGCGTGGTGGATCTTGGCTGAAAGCCAGATTAGACTCGCGGATTGGGAGGGCGCCGAACGGAGTATTCGCCGTGGTGAGCAAGCGGCACCGAAAGAACCCGATTGGAATCTTCTCCGGGCCTACTCAGCTTGGTACCACGGTGACTTGGAACAGGCGGCTGGATTCTTAGAGACAATGCTAGCAGAGAGGCCGGATGATTCTCTAGCCCTCAGCTTTTTCCAACAAGTCAACGAGAAGCGCAGCGCGCGGGGCAGCGCGCTCCTGACGGACGACCTCCCGCCAACTTGATGAGATTCTTACCGCAACCACCGCCTCCTTCCACTATCTTCCTATAATAACGGCATAGCGGGAAGTTCCCCATCAGCAACACGGCATTCTTGAGCCGTTGCGTGCCGGTTTATCGCCAGCATCGGAATTGAACAAACGAACGACGGAGAATCGACGATATCAGTCATAACGTTTCGTGGCGATAGCCGGTTACCGGACCGTTCCGGTTCTTCGAATCCGTCCTGCGGCGGGGTCGACTACTTTGAGTTATGCCTGAATCTAGTAACCAACTTTGTTGCCAGCAAACAACGTCGACCGGCCCACCCGAAGGCCTGTTGGCCGAGTTCTTCGAGCGCGCGCCTGTACCTGTGATGGTGACTTGCAGTACGGATGGGCGCCTGTACCTCAACGCCGAAGCACGCATTCTCTGGCCGACGGCTGATTTCGACACCCTATCGCCTGAGCCTTCCAGCAACGGCAAATCCTCGGCTCTTGATATCCCGATTGTGATTCCCGGCCATGGAGCTGCCGGCACTTCGACGCCCTCCGTGCGCCTGGCGGACGGGGAGGAATACGGACTCGACACATTTACCTGGGAATCCTCATCCAATTCCACGCTTTGGCGTGTGACAATCCTGCGTCGCTTAGATCAAGATTCGTCGCAAGGTGAGTTTTTCCAGCGCAAAATCAACCGGCTGAAGTCTATCGTCCATGAGCTTCGAAATACATTGACCGCGGCCAAGGAAGCGCTCGCGTTTTTGCAGGAGGGTGTGGTCGGCGAGCTGAACGCAGGCCAATCCCGCTTTGTTAGATCTGCTGCAGAGGATCTGGAACAGTTGGTTCGCGCGATGACCGACCTCACCTCGTTATGGGTGACGTCCGGATCTCTTTCTAGAATTAAATCGAGCGCGATCGACATCGTGCGTGTAGTTGAGCAGTCAACGCTTCATGCAAGGCCAGTAGCTGATCGGGCGGGCATTTCGCTACATATCGAGTTCGGCAACTCGCTTCCTCCGCTGGTGGGCGACCACGAACTACTTGTGCAGGCAGTACGGAACGTCCTGACGAACGCCCTCCAACACACTCCGCCGGGTGGAGCAATTTGGATACGAACGTTCGTTCTCGATTCAGAGAATTCGACGGCCGTCACTCGAGAACGTTGCTCCGACGATGACAGACGGAGTCTCCTCGATTCGGGAAAGTCTCTAGTCATCGAAGTGCAAGACTCCGGCGAAGGCATTAGCGCGGCTGACCGGAGTCGCATATTCCAGCCGTTCGAACGCGGGCGACCGAAGGATTCCCATGCAGGGGCCTTGGGCGGCGGTGGGATGGGCCTCGGGCTGACCATCGCTTGCGATATTGCATGGGCTCATGGTGGCACGCTACAGGTTCGAGATGAGCCGCAACGAGGATCGTGCTTCGTTTTTTGTTTTCCACTTTCCGAAGGCCATGCCCGAAGATGGATGTTGCGGATGACGGAACGAGCCATTGATGATATTCATTCGCTGAGAGTTCCTTTGGCCGCGGTGTTATTGCAGATCGAATCCAATGACAGCAATTCGAGTGAAAACTTACTCTCGAATGTGCAGGAGCTTGCCGTTCGAAACTTGCGCCCTAGCGACAGCGTGCTAGCAGTCGACAGTCAAATCCTCCTGCTGATGCGCGGCGGCACACGCGCGGCAGGTTATGCGGCCGTCGATCGCATTATGCGTTCGCTCATTCAAATGCATCGCACGCAGGGGTCTGCCTCTGACAACTACAGCATGCGTTTTGGCGTAGCAGCCTATCCGCAAGACGGCGACTCTGCGGACGCCGTCCTGCAGCGCGCTGAAAGTGAACTTCATGCGTTTCCGAGTGGCTGCGAAATGGAGGACAAACGATGACCAAGCCTACCATCCTGCTAGTCGATGACGAGCAAAAGCTGCTCGATCTGATTTCATTCCGCCTTCAGCATCTCGGATATCGCGTGATCACCGCGATTTCCGGGCAGGATGCCCTGGCGACAGTGAAAAGCGAGCGCCCCGACCTCATCATTCTGGACATCGCGATGCCCGACATGGACGGCTTGACGGCTTGCGCGCGGTTGAAGGAATCACCGGGCTTGGCGACAACGCCTATCCTCATGCTGACCGCCCGCTCCGGAGTGGACGACGTGAACCGGGCCATGGCAATGGGGGCGGATGATTACATCGTCAAGCCTTACGATCCCAAAGTTCTCGAAATGAAGCTCCGACGTTACCTCGCTGGCAATCACGCGGGCGCAAGCGAAGGCAAGGCTCGCGCATGATCCCCCGATTAGGCGCCGTTCTAGTTAGTCGTGGACTCTTGACGGAGGATGCCGTCGAGGCGGCGCTGGCGTTGCCGCGCGACGAAGATACCTTGCTGGGCGAGATTCTACTGCAGCAAGGATTGATCACCGAAGAAGATCTATCGACTGCGCTAAAGGAACAGCATGGCGTCGAGTATCAGGCGTCGGCCCTCGAATCCATCGACCCGCAGATGGCGCATTTGATTCCTGAATCACTTGCCCGAAGCCGATTCGTGCTACCTATCGACGTGAAAGATGAGACACTCATATTGGCCATGGTGGCTCCCGACGACCTCGACACGATTTCGGAGGTGGAGCTCCTCACGGGCTACTTCGTCGAAGCCATTATTACATCGCCGGCCAAGATGCTGACGGCGCTGAAGCGGTGTTTCGACGAAAAGGACACTGCCCAACAGACGATCATCGATATGCGTGTTGAGGAGCTCCGCTCCGGACACACCGAGATCGCCGATCTGGATTCTTCTCAAGAGTTCGAAGCCAATGATGCCCCGGTCGTGCGTCTGGTGAATTCGGTGATTGCCGGAGGCGTAGGATTGAAGGCGTCTGATATCCATATCGAACCTCAGGGCAACAGCGTCCGTGTTCGCTATCGCGTCGATGGCGAACTCCAGGAAATCATGACCATTCCGCCGCGAATCATGCCCGCCGTGGTGTCGCGCCTGAAGGTCATGGCCGACATGGACATTACTGAGCATCGTCGCCCTCAGGATGGACACATTTCCATAAACGAAGCGGGCCGTTCCTTGGACTTGCGGATCTCAACCATCCCAACGGTGTGTGGCGAAAAAGTTGTCGCCCGAATCGTGGACCGATCATCCATCAATTTCGAATTTGACCGCTTGGGATTCCCTAAGGCAGAAAGCCTGCGCATTAGGGAAATGCTGAAACGCCCCCACGGAATGCTTCTGGTTACGGGTCCAACGGGAAGCGGCAAGACGACAACACTCTATACGATTCTGACCGAACTGAACCAGCCGCACCGCAACATTGTCACGGTCGAAGATCCGGTCGAATACCAGCTGGAGGGAATTAATCAGATCCAAGTGGATGCGGAATTCGGTATCGGCTTTGCCTCGGCGCTCAAATATCTACTTCGACAGGATCCCGATGTGATCATGGTCGGAGAAATTCGCGATCGAGAAACGTCCCAGACCTCCGTACAAGCCGCACTGACGGGCCACCTGCTGTTGAGTACGATGCACACCAACGACGCCGTCGGTGTGGTGACGAGACTGTTAGACTTGGGCGTCGACTCCTTCTTAATCTCCGATGCGATGATCGGCGTGATCGCGCAGCGTCTCGTGCGCCGCGTTTGCGAAAAGTGTAAAGAGGAATACGAGCCCTCTCCCGCCGCCCTCGAGGCCGTCGCTCCTGAGAATGAGGACCATAGTCAACACAAGTTCCTGCGCGGCGGCGGTTGTGATAAGTGCTCCGGCACGGGATTCCATCGCCGAATTCCCATTTTTGAATCGCTGGTGATTACAAAAACCGTAAAACAGGCCATCGAGCGGGGCGCG
This sequence comes from Planctomycetota bacterium, assembly GCA_022566435.1. GTDB lineage: Bacteria > Planctomycetota > Phycisphaerae > UBA1845 > UBA1845 > JADFIX01. The sequence goes on along the minus strand of JADFIX010000028.1, from coordinate 6,234 downwards.
CCGTCCTCGGAGATATACGCCATCGCCAAAGGAGAAGGGATGATGACCTTGGCGGATGCCGGGTTCCTACGGGCCCTCGACGGCGACACGACGGTCGAAGAAGTTCGGCAAAAGCTCGTTCACTAACGTTGGCATTCTTGGCGGAAACTGATGAAAGTCATCACGGCACACGATTCGCATAGCCCGCTCGTAAAGCCAGTCAAGGCTCGGCGCGAGAGGGGTCACCGTGCAGCAGCGCACGGTGCCGATAAGCTGTCGCAGCGCCACAAGAAGGCCAAAAAACCACCGAAGCGGCCATCCGATGCGGACTTGGCCATGCTCTTCTCCAACACCGCCACGCTCCTCAACAGCGGTATTCCCCTCACAAAAGCCTTGGAAGCCTTGACCACGGATGATTCCCTCTCCAAAACGGTGCCTACGATCGAGGCTCTGATTCAAGACATAACTTCCGGCACCTCATTCTCAGGCGCGCTTTCCAAGCACCCCGAGGTATTCTCGCCGATGGTCATGAGTCTCGTTCGCGCGGGTGAGGCGAGCGGTAAGCTCGTTTCCGCACTGGAAAGACTCGCCCAAACTATTGAAGACCGTCGAGAGACAATCGCTCAAATCCGGCAATCGCTGACCTATCCGGGAATCGTCCTCGTATTCGGCACCCTGGCAATCGGATTTCTCATGATCTTCGTAGTCCCGACGTTTCAAGAAACCTACGCCAAGGCAGGCATGACGCTTCCCGCCATCACCCGGGTGTTGATCGCGATGAGTGTATTGTTTGTCAACACATGGTGGATCGGGTGTTTGCTGCTCGGGTCGATGGTCTTCTTGTACAGGCATTATCGCTCCCACCCGCGACTGCAGTTAACTCGCGATCGACTGTTGCTGCGCATGCCGGTGCTGGGGCCCGTACTCCAAGGCGCCCTCGTCGGCCGCTTCGTCCGCACTTTCGGAAGTCTGCTCTCGGGTGGGATTTCAGTGAAGGAATCACTCGCCCTGACCGAACGAGTCGTCGGCCATGCCGAATTCGTGGGAATGGTACGCGAACTGCGCCTGGCGGTTGATCGGGGAGAAGGCGTTGGCACCAAACTCAGCGAGTACACCGACCTCGTGCCACCCTTGCTGGCGCGAATGATCATTCTAGGAGAGAAGAGCGGCGATCTCGGCAACATGATCATGAAAGTCGGTGAATATTCGGAAAAAGACTTTAAGCGGCGCATGAAACGAATGAGCACCTTGATCGAACCGCTCATCACCGTAATCATGGCATTTGCTATAGGGGCCATCGCGATGGCCATCTACTTGCCGATATTCGACATGTTTCAGCACATAAAGTGATCGCGCGAGGCTTGTAATAATGCAACCGTGGCCAGGAACAGTTTGTCGGCGAGATGCCACCCATCGTGGCCTGCACGCCCGATTGACACAACCAGCGGGAGACACGCCCCGAATGCCCTCTGTTCGGGCGATGACACTGATTGAGCTTATCGCGGTCGTGACGATTATCGGCATCCTAAGCGCCGTGGTGCTCCTGCGCGTCGGAGGCGGAAGCTTCGGTAGGCCGAGTGTGAATGCCTTTACGCGGCAACTGAGCGTCGACCTGCGGTATACGCGAAGCATGGCAATCACCCAGAAAGTGAACCATTATCTTGGGTTTGACTCATCCGGGTACACTATTTTTCGGCGAGATACTCCCTCGGATGTCGTGGTCAATCCCCGCCAACCGCTTCCGAAAGGCGTGGGAGGATCAATTTCCGCGTGGAACTTCGAGTTCGAGCCGAGCGGCGCAGCCCTTGCAGGCTACTGGGCTAATCTTTCTTCTTCAGGTGTGACCTATAGGGTTGAGGTCATCCTCGTAACGGGCACGACCACTGTGAGGAAACTGTGAGTCTTCAGCAAAAACGTCGGGGCTTCACCTTCGTGGAACTGATTGCCGCTATAGCCGTGCTGGCGATTGCCATCGTCCCGGCAACTCAGTATCTGACGGAATCCATGACCTATCGCCGCTACCTGGAACGGAGCCGAGCTCTCGGCATACTGGCCATTCAGACTATCGAAAATCAAATGGCCGTGATCAACGGAGGGTTTACCACCGCAAACGAAACCGGAACATTTGCATCGCAAGGCTTTCCGACGGTAGCGTACCAGGTGATTCGCACCGATGCGGCGAGTGAGGGGGGCATTCCCAACCTGTTGATGGTGATCCACGTCAGAGTCTGGTCCGACGACGACGGCGACTTGATTTTCGACGCCACCGAATCGGACGTCGAACTTCACACCAAGATGGCCCGGAGTATCGAATGATCTCTCGAATGGCCGGAACAAATCCTTCGCGATGCCGACTGTGCGAGGCCGACCGCAAAGCGGCATTTGCCGTCGCCACGCGCCGGCGAATCAAGCCTGTGCGGACCCGGGCGATGACGCTCTTGGAAACGATGATGGCGATGTCACTGATGACCGTGATCTCCGTGATTGGTGCACAAACGGTGCGAATCACCTGGCAAGCGTGGGACATGCAGGCCCGACGATCAGACACGTTGCAACACCTCAGCGGAACGCTGACTCACATTACGCGTCATCTGCGATCCGCCCGCACGGTGGTCGAAGTCAGCGGCCCGACAGATGACTCCGGGTTCCTGGCGATCACGTTGCCTGATGACAGCGTTGTCAAGTGGGATCACGATAGTAGTAGCCACCGGATCTATTACGGAATCGACCCGCCGACCAGCCTGCTCGCTCTAGACATCGATACACTGACTTTCGAGTGCTTCGAAATCGACGGCGTGACCTCCACGACGACAACGACGGATATCCGAATGATCCGCATCACGTCGTCGGTCACGGTCACCGGACAAAGTGTACCCCTCGCCGCGATGGTCTGGATCCGGAAGCAGCGGGACGGATTGGCCGCGGAATATGTCGACTTCCACGCATCGGATTACAGCGGCAGCGCATCATGGGATAACGATAGTAATCTGCTTGGTACGCCGGATGGACTGCTCAGCGACGGCGACAGTGGTTCCAGGATCAACGCACACATCCTTCAGTCCGGCTACAGCGGAACACTCGGCACGGTGCTCGTTGGTGTGTACCTGAACACTGCCGGCCCAATGGGCGACGACGTTCTAGGGATCCAGATCCGGGACCGTCTTCCAGGTGATGGGCCCGTACACACCTTCGGACAACCCGCCCTGTTGCGCTTTGAGAATAACATTGACTGGTTCTGGGTGGACGTGACGAGCGATTACGCCAGTTGGACGTACGAGGACCTGGATCTTATCAAGGTGAAGATTAACAATATAGACGCCGGAGCTGGCGGTACGACGATCTACGTGGATTCGGTGAAGATCCGCACGTTCGAGGCAGAATCCAACACCCAGACCTTCTGGTTGACGAGCACGGGCAGTTGGAATCAGGAGTGGCGCGATCTACCGGGAGCTCTCGGGCCACCTGACAGTGTCTATGCTCGCTCGAATCTGACGTTTTACAATGACGTCGACCGTCAGGCCTACTTCCACGCCGGGTCGTGGGAGGATCTGGGAACAATTGTTCGAGTTCGACTTATAGTGAAACACCTCTTCATTACCGCGCCCTTCGTTGATGACGAATTCCACGTACGTTTTCCAGCCTCCACTGAGTCTCAGGAGCCCAATGATACGCCCGTTCCCAATTCGGCGGAAAGGGTATCCGCCGCTGAACTGAACCTGTACGTAGGAAGCGCCAACAAGGGGCTGTTGAAATTTGATTTCACCAATCTGGAAGAATGGACCTGGCCAAGCCTCAATTCACGATTTGTGCGTCTTTATGGCAATGCCGTCGGAACACCCGACGGTGGAGAAATCAAAGTAGACGCAGTGGGTGTAAGAGTACGATACGTTCCGCCCAACGGGGCCGGACTGGTTTTGTGGGAGGAGCTTTGAAGGATCGCTGCCATGCAAATTCTAAGGGTATTATCACGGGCTTTACCGGTGAGAAAGCGGCCGACCACTAGTGTACCTCAACAGATTGTTCTCGCTGGAAGAGCGAATGTATCGCGAGACCGCCGGGCGCGAGGCGTTGCCCTGCTGGTCTGTATCTTCGTCATGCTGATCGTGTCTTCGCTCGTCATATTTGCGCTTAACATGGATGCCACCGAGATGGCCATCACGCGCAACACGCTCGACTTGAGCCGGGCGCTATACCTGGCCGATGCGGGCATTCAGCACGCGCTCGGGATGGTTCGAGCCGACCGGTCCTGGCGGGCGGGCTTTGGCTCACCGGGTGTGGAGTTTCCGCCGGGTTCGGGTGCCTATTATGTCGTTACGGTCACAGACGGAGCGAGCGGAGAAGTCATCGTGACCTCGACGGGCGACACGGGAGGACTTTCGAAAACGGTTCGGGCGACGATCGCGGTACCCTAGATTCGCTCTGACCACGAATCGTGGCATCGACCACGTATGTTTTGGATGATCGATTATGGCCAACCCAAAGCCGAAAAACGCCGTCGTAGGAATGGAGTTTTCGGGCCACCGAATCCGTATCGCTGCGGGTTTCCGGACGGGCGGTGGCGATCCCGAATCTTATACCCTACGCTGCGATGAGATGGTCATACCGGAGGCCGAATCGTACTTACCGACGGCGCTACCACCGATCTCAGTCCTCGCTCCCGCTTTTAAGCCGACGCTCGCGCGTCTCGGTATTTCGGGCGGTCGGGCCGCCATCGCGGTCGGCCCGCCACACATGGTACTGCGCCATTTCGTCGGCACTTCGGACCAAGTCCGCACGGACCTTGATCAAGCCATGGAACGGTCTCTCAGCTATGTCCAATATGGACTCGGAGAACGAGCCGCCGGCGAACATCTTCACGAACTCGGCGACGGCCGCGTACATGGCCTCCTCGGCATATCATCAATGAGCACCATCGTTCCGCTTGCAGATTGCCTAAAGCAGTTTGCGTTGAACGTAACGGTGATCGAGCCGGCGCTTACTTCCCTGGTACGGCTCGCGACGGTGGCCGGCCGGTTCGAGGGACAAGAAACCTTTATCGTTTGGGTGGATTCGGCCACGATCGAAATCGGTCTTGTCTCCGGTGGGAAGATCCTATTCAGCCATCATACTTCATCCACAGCTCCCATGGGTCCGCAACCAGACGACTCGGACCCGGCGAGTTCGATCGAGTCATCCGACCTGTGCAGGCAACTGGAAAGAATGTCGCGTCACTACATGCGCGCGTTCGATGCGCCTAAGCCTGTCCAGGATGTGCTTCTGTGCGGGGCAAGCAATCTGATCAGTACCATCACCCCCGTATTGGAAAACTCAGCCGGCCTACGCACAAGAACGCTGAAGATGGACGATTCCACGATCACGGCACTTGGCGTTGCCGGGGACGGCCTTGTCGGTAATGAATCCCATCTCGCCGCGATTGGGGCCTTCGCTGCGCTGCGTACGAACGACGACGGCATAGTCGGACCGAATCTTGCCTCCGCACCCCAGGATAAGCGCGGTCCGCAGTTCGAGGCTCTTGTTCGCGCTCTCATCATACCGACACTTGTAGCTGCAGCCATATGGGGATTGGCGTTTCTCGGGCAAGCGCATTTGGAAGCCAAGGTTGCCAAGCTACGAATTGAAGTCGAGCATCCTTCCTTCGTCGAAGCGACGTATCGTGAGCTAAAAATGGAATTGATTATCATCGAGCAGCGCGCCGCTCGGCTTGCCGAGCTGGCGGAGAGCAACCAGTACAGACACTGGAAGGAGCTGATGGAGACGATCCGGATCTCAGTTCCGGATCGGCTCTGGCTGACCCGCACTAGGCTTTCCGCAGATGGAAACCTATCCGTGGAAGGCGCCACATACGACGAATCGCTCATCTACGAGTTTGCGAACAACATCGAGGGATCACCGATTTTCGCAAGTGCATCAATCATGACCGAAACCAGTTCTCGGCGGGAGAATGCGATCATCCAGGAATTTTCGATAGAGTGCGTGCTGATGGAGGATTTCTCTCTGTCGGACGCATCAGACTTATAGGAGGCCCGTGCTATGGGAGAATCCAAGATCGAAGCCCTCTTGACTGGAAGGCGAAGACTGTGGCTTGCCGTCGTCTGGGTCTTGCTCTTGAGTGCCGTTGCCGTGCTCCCCGGCGTAGATTCTTCGATTCAACAGTACCGCACATTGGGAGAGCTCCGCGCAAAACTCGCATCTCGCAACGAATTACCGGACCGCGCCAGGAAGCTACGTGACCGGGTCGCACAACATCAAGGTCGG
>JADFIX010000865.1 GCA_022566435.1 Planctomycetota bacterium | reverse complement strand
ACGCCTGGACCCAAACCTACGACAACCCCGAGCTCTACGAGTGGTTGCTGAGCCACCGCCGGGGCAGCGACGGTGACTGGCCCTCCGATCGGCGCGGTCGGCGTGGTAGGGGAGACGGAGATTGGCCTTCTGATCGTAGAAAGTTGCCCTAGTCTTTGGCGTTGGCTCCAAAAGTGGTTGTATGACGGTCGTCTTACCATAGCAGGCCGACTTTTGCTAAATTAGCAGTCAAGAGGCTGCCCGTTGTTGCTGCCGCTCGATTGCCCGCATCCCCGAGACGACCAATGTCGACCCCACCTACCGCCCCCCAAAAAAAAGCCCCTTCGCGGAACTTCGTCCAGCAGATCATCGACGCCGACCGCAAGGCTGGCAAGAATGGCGGCCGTGTCCACACCCGGTTTCCGCCTGAGCCGAACGGCTATCTGCACATCGGTCACGCCAAGTCGATCTGTCTCAATTTCGGGCTGGCGGTGCAGTACGGCGGCAAGTGCAACCTCCGATTCGACGACACCAATCCGATCAAGGAAGAGGAGCAATACGTCCGCTCCATCATCGAGGATGTCCGCTGGCTGGGTTTCGATTGGGAAGACCGGCTTTGCTACGGGTCCGACTACTTTGGGAAAATGTTCGATTGCGCCGTCGACCTGATCAACAAGGGCAAGGCCTACGTCTGCGACCTGACGGCCGATCAAACGCGAGAGTATCGCGGCACGCTTACCTCACCCGGAAAAAACAGCCCGTTTCGCGATCGCGGCGTAGAAGAAAACCTGGACCTGTTTGAACGTATGCGGGCCGGCGAGTTTCCGGACGGCTCTCGAACGTTGCGGGCCAAGATCGACATGGCCTCGCCAAATCTCAACATGCGCGATCCGGTGATGTATCGCATTTTGCATGCCGGCCATCACCGCACGAGCGAGGAATGGTGCATCTATCCGATGTACGACTGGGCGCACGGGTTGGAGGATTCCGTCGAACGTATCACCCATTCGATCTGCACGCTGGAATTCGAAAATCACCGGCCGTTGTACGACTGGTTTCTCGATGCACTGGGCGTCTTCCATCCTCAGCAGATCGAGTTCGCCCGCTTGGAGCTGACCTACACGGTCATGAGCAAACGAAAGCTGCTGGAATTGGTCCAGGAGAAACTTGTAGGCGGCTGGGACGATCCTCGCATGCCGACCTTGTCGGGGTTGCGGCGGCGCGGTGTGACGCCGGAGTCGATTCGAGCGTTTTGCGACCGCATCGGCGTGGCGAAATTCAACAGCACGATCGATATCGCCACGCTTCAGAACTGCGTGCGGGAAGATCTGAACAAACGCGCGCCGCGCGTGATGGGCGTACTTCGACCGCTACGCGTGGTGATCGAGAACTACCCGGAAAACGAGGTCGAGGAGCTTGATGCGGTCAACAATCCCGAGGACCCCAGCGCGGGCACGCGAAAGGTGCCGTTCTCGCGGGTGCTGTATATCGAGCACGAGGACTTCATGGAAGAGCCGCCGCGAAAGTTCTTCCGATTGGCACTCGGGCGGGAAGTGCGACTCCGCTATGCTTATTTCATCACTTGCAGAGATGTCATCAAGGACGAATCGACCGGCGAAGTCGTCGAACTGCGCTGCAGCTACGACCCGGCCACGCGCGGCGGCGACTCGCCCGACGGGCGAAAGGTGAAGGCAACGCTTCATTGGGTTTCCGAAAAGCACGCGGTGGACATCGAAGTGCGTCTCTACAACCACCTCTTCACGAAGGAGGTTCCGGATAGTACGGAAGAGGGCGGCGACTGGCGGGAGAATCTCAACCCCGAATCCCTCGAAGTGCTGCCGTCCTGCAAAGCGGAACCCAGCCTCGCGAACGCACAGCCCGGCACGCGATTCCAGTTCGAACGCAAAGGCTACTTCTGCGTAGATCCCGATTCGACCTCCGAAAAACGCGTATTCAATAGGACGGTCTCCTTGCGCGACTCCTGGGCGCGTGCGCAGAAGAAAGCCGCGGGAAAATAGAGCGAAACGACTGACCTGCGTAACAGCAACACCGGGGAGCCGCGAACATGATCCTGACCGTCACCCCGTTCCCATGCGTCGACAAGACCGTGTACATCGATCGCTTGGAGGCCGGCCGGTTTATGCGCTCCGAACGCTACGTCTGTGTCGCGGGGGGAAAGGGCGTCAACGCGTCGCGGGCCGTGAAGGCCTTGGGCAGATCGACACGCGCGTTCGTTGTTGTCGGTAGTCATAGCGGTGAACACGTCGTCGAAATGATTTCCGAAGACGACGGCGTCGAGTGCATCCCCGTGCGCGTGAAATCGCCGACACGTACCATTACCACCGCGCTCGAAACGGAAATCCAGCGCCAGACCGCCTTGTACGAACCCGGCTCGAAAGTGACTCCGGAAGAGTACGGACAAATCGTCGCGGCGTTTCGAGATTCGCTGAAAGACGCCCGGGTCGTTTGTTTTAGCGGCACCGTGTCCGATCCGGCTATCTCGCGCTTGTACTCGGACCTGATTCCCATCGCGAAGGAGGCCGGCGCCATTACGATTTTGG
>JADFIX010000864.1 GCA_022566435.1 Planctomycetota bacterium | reverse complement strand
GGTAGACGACGATCGGATCATCCTCGACTCGCTCGCCGAATTCCTCCAGGTCGAAGGATACGAAATCTCCCGCGCAATCTCATTCGCCGAAGCCATGCAGGCACTGAATCGCCAACCGATCGACCTTATGCTCTGCGATATCAACATGCCCGGTGGCAACGGGTTCGAACTGTTGCACGTCCTCCGCAAGAATCGACCGGAGACGGTGGCCATCATGATCACCGGTTACGGTACGATCGAAAGCGCCGTCGAGGCGATCAAGATGGGGGCCTACGATTATTTGACCAAGCCGATCAACGACGACGAGCTGAAGCTGTGTGTCGAGCGTGCCATGGCCCAGCGGGCGATCCTTCGTGAGAACCGTGAACTGAAACAGAAGCTGGAGATACGGTTCGGGCTCGACAATGTTGTGGGGCAGGACTACCGCATGCTCAAGCTGTTCGATCTGATCGAGTCGGTCGCCGCCTCGAAAGTGACCGTGCTGGTGCAGGGGGCTTCGGGGACCGGTAAGTCGTTGGTGGCCAGGGTCATTCACCAGCAGAGCGATCGTGCGGACAAGCCATTCGTCGAAGTCAGTTGTGGTGCCATACCGGAGACGCTTCTGGAAAGCGAACTGTTCGGATACGTTCGCGGTGCGTTTACCGGGGCGGTTTCCAACAAGCCGGGTAAGTTCAAGTCCGCGCACGGCGGTACGATCTTTCTGGATGAAATCGCCAACGCCTCGCCGGCGCTACAGGTGAAGCTGCTTCGCGTTTTGCAAAGCCACCAGTTCGAGCCCGTCGGTAGCAACAAGACGCAAGCGGTGGACGTTCGCGTGGTCCTGGCGACCAACGTCGATCTGGAAGCGGAAGTGCAGGCCGGACGCTTCAGGGAGGACTTGTACTATCGGGTCAATGTGGTGACGATCGATATGCCGACGCTGGCCGAGCGAATATCGGATATTCCATTGCTCGCCGGGCATTTCCTTCAGCGTAGCTGCAGCGAACTGCACAAGACCGTGCTGGCGTTCGAGGATGATGCGGTGGAAGTGCTTCAGCGATACCACTGGCCGGGTAACGTGCGAATTGGAGAACGTCGTCGCCCGCGCCGTCGTGCTGTGCAAGGGCACGCGCCTTTCGGAAAGGGATCTACCGCCCAAGCTGCTGGAGGCGGCCGAGAATTTCGTGCCGACCGAAACCTACACGCCCATGCCGCTCAAACAAGCGCTGGAGCAGCCGGAGAAGCGCATCCTCGAGGCGGCCCTTCGTGCCAACAGCTGGAACCGCCAGGCGACGGCCGAGCAGCTCGACATCAATCGAACGACACTCTACAAGAAGATGAAGCGTTACGGATTGGATCGCGAGCTTCTGCGGATGGGGTTGTCATGACGTCGGCTTGTTTCCGATACCTACCGGCGGCGGCACATCTACAGAAGAGACTTATGCAATATGTGTGCCCCCTTTTTGGAGCAGCAACCGTTGCGGGTCGCCGATGGCTTCCCTTGGAGCCCATCGAAGTGGCCACCCCGCGCCGGACTGTTTTCTTTAAATAGACAGAGGGGCGCCCCTGGGGGTGCGCCCCTTGATCTCGGAAATCCGCCGATCGCTGTCAATGCAGTAGTGGTTTCTCGCTGCGGCGACCGAACATGCCGGTCGTCCACCCGCGACGGGCCATTACGATTCCATCGTTCCGACGGGAAAAAGTTCCAAGTCGCCCGCCTCATCCAGGTCGAGGAAGCCGGCAAGTAGGTCAAAAGCAAATACGCCGGCTTGTTCCGAGAAGCCGATTCGGGCTCGGTTCAAAAAGTCACCGATACTGCAGCCGCTGAGGAAAAGAAGGCTCATGCCCATCAACGCAGGCAAACATCGCTTGTTCAGGAACTGTTTCTTCATAGCCACTCTCCATGAATGTGAGAAAAAAGCGGGGGCACCGCGCCGCCTCGCCAAGTGAAACACCGGTGAATAATTCTTGTCATTAACCGGTCACGTCCAAGTAGGGCGAAAGTATGACCGCTATTCGCACGGACCGCAAGTGTCACCATGTGCCAAATGCGCGGGCACGGACGACTCGGAGACCGTCAGCGTGCGGCCCTTGTGGCACACAACGGGGCAGTCGGCGTTACCGGGTCCGCTGCAATCACTCGGGCACGTGCTGCCGGTCTCGCCTTCGGTCGGGCAGCAGATGCTATCACCGCAGGTGCCGGGACCGCCACAATCACTCGGGCACGTGCAGGTGGTCTCGCCTTCGCTCGCGCAGCAGATGCCGTCGCCGTACGAGTCGAAGATCGTAAAGTCAAAGCAGTCGCACGCAGTGACCGGGATCTCCGACGTAAACAGCGCCCCGAGCTCCGGCGAGGTAATGAACGTGTACGGTCCTCCCGACGCGATCAGGTCACCGCTCACGGTGTCCGTGAGCTCCCAGGTGGTTTCAGAGCCCCAGGCGTCGGTGTGGAGCTCGACCTCAACCAGGGCCACGGGTACTGGCACGCCGCGAGTGCTGATCACCGCGCGGATCAGAGCGTCTTTTTGAGATCTGGCAATTTTGCCGTCGCGAAGATTGGGAA
>JADFIX010000863.1:347-2542 GCA_022566435.1 Planctomycetota bacterium | reverse complement strand
CCGGTGAGATGGTTGACGATTAGGCGGCATCCGTCGGCTCCAATTCTGGGATGAATCCGAAGGGTTTATTAGGCAATCGGCCAGACCGCACTGCTCGGGGGGGGGGGTAGAAATCTGGGCGGAATGGCCAATGCCACCCTTTCCCGCCCGACAGGACGGCGTCGTTCTGAAACGAGCGAAGATCCGCTTTCTTCCGATCTTCTATCGCTTTGAGTCGACTTCACTGGACCGACCGGAGGATCCGAGAGCCCACAATATATTGCACTGTTGCACCCTGGAGCCCATACGGCGTCCGGGCTCGTTAAACGCTGGCCAGAATATGGTTCGGTTTCGCCAATCTTATTGTACGTAGGGTTGAATAACGGGCAGGATTCGGTGCATATTGAACGTAGCGTTCAATATAGATGGGTCCCGGTGATTTCATCGGTGCCGTTGATCCAGACGTCCAGGCTGGTACCGCTGTGGACTTGATCTTGACCGTGACCGTGTCGTTTGAGACGTAACCCCCGTCGTCGATGACGCTGAGGTCGCCGTCCTCAAGGAGGTTCCCGATGCTCCAACACTGGCGGGCAAGCGCAAGCCGCCAGCGCCACCTGTCCGCTCTATTCCAACCATGAAAACGGTTTAGCTCGCCATCGGTCTTCCCAAACAAGCACAGGAGACAATCCGTTCATATCCCAAAGGGCGACCGATTCGTTCGTCCACGTGGCAAACATGGAGTCGCAGGCGATCAAATGGTATCCCGTAAATCGGGAGATCTTTGCAAGAACCCCGCCTGAGTGGACATTGACCAACCGCACGCCACTATTTGTCCCCGCGATTCCGAGAATGCTTCCGCTCTCGAGGAACTGCATAGACATCACGAACGTAATACCCGTTTTCAACTCGTGAAGCAAAGCGCGCGTGTTTAGATCCCAAATCAAGATCCTACTACGGTAATTGCCAAAAACGTTTGGTTTCGCACTGCGCACGAAAGCCGCCAGGGTGTTGTTCTTGTCCGCTGCCAAAACCCTACATACCATGCCCGCCGGAAGATCAAGAGTAAACTCGATACCTGCTTTGTCGGCGCTCCAGAAGACCAAGGCGTTCTTACTGTGGTCGTGAAGAATCCAACCGTTCAGCGAGGCAAGCTGCGCGACCGGCGTGGTCGCAGGAATCTCGGCAATTCTTCGGCGCTCCGCAATGTTCCAGACTGCGGCGCGATTCCGCGAATCCCGAGGAACAACCAAGACAAACTGAGCGTCACTGGAAAACTCGGCGTGACGTGTCATCTCCGGAATCGCCAATTGAGGCCCCCACTCGTCGGTTCCAAGGATGACGACCTCCTGTCTGTGCCGCACCAGGAGATAGCGGGAGTCCTTGCTGAACTCGAGCCCCCCGATGCCCGGCATTTCGCCGCCATCATGGACCAATGTTGCCCGTTTCCCGCGGACAATCCGGTGCACGGTCAAAAGAACCGTAGCTTTCTTGGGCGATCGGTTGCCCCGTGCTACGATTGCGATCAGCGATCCGCTGGGATCAACCGATAGGTCGCGCACGCGTGAAGATAGCGTAATGACGAGCGGGATCGTGCCCTTCGCGGTCGAATAGAACTTCACATCACCGTGACGCGCAAAACGATCCGTACCTACATCCCTTCCACCAACCGCGAGTAGGCCCGCGCGGGGTGCGAATGCAACAGCGTCAATTGTGCCGCGACGCGCCCAGAAACCATCAGTTGCACAGCCTAAGAATGGCTGAAGTAGCATGGTAAAGCATAGAACGCGCATAGCTCGATGGCCTAGCATTTTAGGGTAAATCGACAGAAAGGTGGACGACGCAGGCACATAGATCGAAGAGGCACTCACCGAACAGTCCTTTTGCAATGCAACAGCCGATGCGGTCACGGTGTCCATATAGGTTGCGGTAAACGCGGTGCCGTGAAATACCTCGTCGATGCCAAAGTCGATGACGCTCGCCGCCGCGCGGTTTCGGCAAAGAATCGAACCCTTATTACTTCCTCGCCAGCGGCGAGGGGAGCACGGGGGGCTTGTCGAAGTCGCGGTCGACCTTGGCCAAGTCCAACTCCGATTGCGGCACCTGGTTGGCAAAGACCAGATTGAAGCGATCAACGACAAACACCAGAAAAACTGGTCGTGCCAGCCACAGCACGTACAGACCATAAAGCAATGCCGCAAGTTGGCAGATACCAATGA
>JADFIX010000863.1:0-337 GCA_022566435.1 Planctomycetota bacterium | reverse complement strand
GACGGTCTTACCTTGCATGCCGGCCTTGTTGTTCACGTGGAGCTTATCGCCCGCCGCTAAGATGCGCTTGAAGGCCTTGGGGCTGATCTCGGCGAACTCCGCCCCGCGAACGAGTTCTTCGCGTCCGTCGGGAAAGACTTTGTACATGGCCAACGGCATGGTGCCACCGCGCTGCCGTCCGAAGCCGGAGAAAAGGAATCCGAACCGGGAGAATCCGCCGGACGTATCCGAACGGCCAAGCGAAGCGACTCTGATGCCGAATTCGAGGTCCTCATCCTCGCAAGCGTCGAGCAATTCCTGTTTCAGGGCGTCTTCGTCGCTGCCCTGCTCGGTGGAG
>JADFIX010000862.1 GCA_022566435.1 Planctomycetota bacterium | reverse complement strand
CGGCAGGGCGACGCCCGCCCACCGGCCCAATGCAAGGGAAAGGAAGTAGTGGATGCAATTCAGAACATCTTCGAGTTGCTTGCTTGAAAACGTCGACGCATCATCCCGCTGGATTTTTCCCATGTGCGTGATAATGAATCCGCCATGCTCTTTGAGTTTCTTGGATGCGTCGGAGGTCTTGTCGAAACCGGCGATCGTGACGGTCCAGCCATCCGCCTTGAGAGTGACTCTTCCGCATCGCCTTTGGGTCGTGTGATTTCCTGCGCATGTCTCGATGACGTAGTCCGTCGGTCCGTGAAAATCAGGGAAGTTGAAAAGGTGAAAGACGGCTTCGGCTAAGCTGCGAGAGGATTTCGTCGCTGTGACGACCGATTTCTCGGCGACGAAGACCATGCTCCTTTTCTTGCTATCTGGCCTTCCAATACAAAACGCGTTGAACTTTACTCCTCGATCCGTGAGAGTAAGCTCGCCGTCGTTCCTGCTAATGTCGCCGATGCCACGAAGGATCTGCACCAGGCCGGTTGGGCCGGTCTGGAATGTAAAGCAAAGCCTCACGTCGGGTGTGAACCGCATGCACACGGAGGCTTCGCGGGGAGACGAATTCTCGGCATTTGCGAACGTGGCGGGTGTCGTTCCCAATTCTATCGATTCGCCAGGTTCGGCTTGCTCATAAACTGGATCGATGAGAGGCCCGCCGGTTACGAGTAGGCTTCCCGGACTACTTGGGCCTTCCCCAATGTTACCTGGTCGTCCCTTGCGTTCTCGCCCAGTTGCGGTTCGACCACGCTTCTTTGCTTCTGTTCCGGTCGCCTTCGAGCTGCCGGATGATTTTGTTCTGCGACTCAGAGGCGAGTTTTTCTTCGGTCCGGTTTTCTTCTTGATCGTTTTCTTTGCCATAGCTGAGTTACTCGTTCTCGTCGGCGGGCGGAAGCACGGGGATTGGTTTGCTTTCCAGGTAGTTCCGTTCTGTTGCGACTTTCTTTCCGGACTTGGTTTCCAGTTGCTTTCGGGCGTTGCCCGCTACATCTCCGCCATCCTTGGCTGCGACCTTGTTTTCATCAAACCCCAGGGCGTCTCGGTTACGTGCGATTTCCGTGGTGGCGGCTTCGCCGAGCATGGTGAAGATGAGTTCGAGGTCCGTCATGTGGTCGCGAAGATTCTCGCGTTTGAGTCCTTTGAGATTCTTGTACTCTGAGGGCGTCATGCCGAAGGTCGCTTTGGAGATTTCCGCGGTCAGGATGGCGTAGTCCTTGGGTTGCTTGATGCCGCGGTCTTGCCACTCGTCGGTTAGTTCGTCGCGGATGGCGATGGAACGAATCCGCTTTTCGATCCAATCGTCGGGGTAGCCTTTCTGCTTATAAATCTCCTTCATTCGCTTTTGAGCGAGTTCCGGGTTCTCGATTTCCTGAACCCGCTCGTATCCGACCTTAGCCAGCCAGCGTCTGAACGGCTCGGCCTTGGGGCTGGGAATCGATTGAATGATGCGGAAGGCACTTTCGGTGTTGACGACCTCCGTATTGTAAGTCTTGCCGTCGGCGGAAGTTAGCTTCAGTTGTCGACAAAATGTCGACAACTCGACGCCGGAGGACTCCTTCTCGCGACGTTTCATGCGGTACCAGTAATCACGCGGATTGGGGCTATCGGTCAGGGCGCCAATGATGTCCACAACGGAGAAGAACCATTCTTCGTCCACCCATTCACGACGAATCTGCTTCGCACCGAAAACTATGATCTTGCCCTGCGACTCAGAGGGGAGCTGTTCGCTCATTGTGACTTCCTTCCAGAAAAAGCCGCGCGAATCGTGTTCTGTGCGTCCCACGGATCGGTGATTTCGATGAATTCCCAGCGGCCCCTGGTTCCGGCGCTGTTGACAGGTCGGGTGGCCTGGGGTCTTCAGCCTGGGCACTCGATTCATCTGGCAAACGTGATTCTACCACGTCGACGCACGAATTGACAAATCGGCACGCCGCGGTCGTAGGGCATTGGAAGGTGACGTGGTTGCGGGGAAGCGGAACCATGTTTGGAGTGTATAGAGAAACGTACGCCCGGGACGCACCCGACCTCGTACGGCTAGAGAGCCGCTACACGAATGTCGCGAATGCCCTACCCCTCCGTCGAAGAGGATTCGGCCTCGGTGCCATCCGAATACGGTGTCGTGGTGAGCGTTCCTTCGTTCAGCAGCCCTAGCGCCGCCAGTAGGTTGACTTGTGACTGGTTGTAGTGAACCACGGACGCGGCATAGCGCAAACGGGCCTGTGTCGCGGCGTCCTGGGCCTGTAAAACGTCGAGGGTGGTCATGGCGCCGGCCTTTAGGTTCATTTCGCTGAGTCGCAGCGCCTCCTGCGCGGCGTCGTATTCGGAGAGAGCGAACAAGAGCGCACCAAGCGATCGACGCGCCTTGGAGCGCAGGGCTTCGTCGCCCGTCTCGTCCGCCAGCGCGACTGCCTCGTCGAGCGCGGCGCGCTGCTCGTCGCGCCGGCCGAGCAGGTGGAGCCGACCGGCTTGGCGAAGCAGTACGTCCACGCGCCCTTTTCCTTCGAGAAGCCCCT
>JADFIX010000861.1 GCA_022566435.1 Planctomycetota bacterium | reverse complement strand
TCCGATTGCGGCTCTGTAGATGAATTTCATTGGGGCGTCCTTTCGAGCCCGATTAGATCGGCCTATTTGCCGCCCCGTGGGGAATCGGTCCCGGCGACGCGCGGGAGCAGCCGAGCTGGGTTAAAGGTATGGAATGGCCCGTCCGAATCCCTCCCGTCCGCACAATATGCTACTAATCTACCGCAATGCCGTTCGTAATACAAATTGTGTATGCTGCCGGCCTAAGACGTGGGCATTTCTTACACGGACACTGTAAAACATGCATTTCGAAAGCACGGCAGAGGGTTGCTACCGGTAACTTGTCCACGTATGTGAAAGAGAAGGCAATTCGACCGTGTGGCTAACCATCCGTCTCATCGGAAACCGCCTCAACCTCAGCAAGTTTCGCCCGGAACTCTGCGCCTTTTGCGTCGTAGCGACCCGGCTCGGCGGCGTGCCAAGCATCGTAAAGTTTGATGATATGATCGATCGATCCACTTTTTGCTCGATGGTTGATTCAGCATCGTTGTCAAGCTGTTCGTGCAGCGCAACCACCAACGGCTCGGCTTCTGAGTAGCTGCCTTGCTCGATCAAGTAGTTCACCAAGTACGTTTCAAATACCGCACGTTTCGCTGTTCGACCTGAAGGCAAAAGGGCCATTGCGGCTTTCACCGTTTCGAACGACTTTCCTTTCAGCGGCTGCGCCTACGGACAATTGCCATCCGCGTCCGCCGGACCGAAGGGATACATTTCGCCTTCGAATGCCAGAAGAATACGCTGCACGTCGGCAAAGTTGACGACCGTATTGACGTTGCCTGGTTCGATGTCCGGAACGGAAAGATGCGCCACAGTGCCCGGCGGGATCGGGCCCGGCGGAACGACCTGCCCGCCTTGCCATGTCTCTATGGCCGCAACGGCGTCATCGATATTCGTGACTCCCTGCGCCGGCGTCCATTCCGTGCCATTGAAGATACCCACCGTATCGCACCACCACTTTCCACCGGGCTTGAGAATAGTGGCCACCGCGAATGGATCTGATTCCTTCTCGCCGGCTACGGCCTGGACATCATATACGCTTGTCGGCTCGATCGGACAACCGGTGACGTGCAGGACCTGACAGCCGGCAGCATCCCAGTCGATCCAGGCGGCCGTGGCTTCCGGGCCGAGTGTGGCCACACACTCTGCGGGGCCAAGCGCCGGTTTCGGGAACTGACCGGCGACGGGCGTGATCGGTTCCTGCACCCACCATGACGAGCCGATCAGGCCAGGGTGTGGCACGCTGTCGGTTAGCGAAACTCTGAGTTTGACCGGCATTCCCTGAAGATTTGGGGCGAACGAGAGATAGCGGTTCTTCGATCGATTATGGGGGAACGGGGGCAAGTCCGGCCCGCAAACCACCGGCTCGTGGGTACATCCGCAGAAATTGGGGGTCTCGCCAGGTGCGGTGTTTGGGCATCGGTCCAAACAGTTGGGCACGCCGTCTTCGTCGGTGTCCGGATTGTCGTCAAACCCCGGGCACGCATCGCAGGCATCCGGCACGCCGTCACTGTCCTCATCCTGCGTATTGTCACCGAGGTCGCAAATGTCGCAGGGATTCCAAATGCCGTCGCCGTCGTCATCACCCTCACATTCATCCGGTATGAGGTTGCCGGTACAGTCTTCGCTCGTGCCGCTACTGATGTCCTCGTCGTCCGGTACACCGTTATCGTTGCAATCGGTCGGGGAGAACTCGGGTGCCGTGGTCCGATTCGTGATCAAGTCCGGGCTGCCCGTTTTACAGAGTCTGAGTTGGACCGCACCCTGTAGAGTGACCGGTTCTTTTCGTGCCTCGAACCAGAAGTTGTACATGGTTCCCCAGCGAAGCGCATTGGTGTCGGGGTTTGCCTGGCAGTCGTCGGTTTGCCACGTCAGGAGGTCATCAATCTGTACGACCTCCCAATCGGTCAGTTCGTAGGGTTCGCCGCTGTGGGAATCCACATCGTGGAAGCCGATGTTGCGGAGCGGTGTGCCGGGAAAGACCCGCACGCTGAACGCGGAACCGGCGCGGTCGGAATTCAAATTCTGAACGGCGTAGTCGTAAAGAAACCACCCTTCACCCTTGTCGGTGACCTTGGTGGCCAGCCAGAAGAGGCCCTCCCCAGTAACGGGCCACTTGACCACTGTGGCATCCGGATCGAAATCCGCCCAGGCCTGGATGGCAGGTTGTTCGCGCTGCGTCGTACCGGTCAGCGAAATGCTGAAATTCGTGCCGCCGCCCGATACGTTGATCTGTCGGTAGGAGGCATTGTTGAGCCCGTTTCGCGCTTGCGCGTCGTCGAGAGCAATGTAGTGTCCTTCGACGAAATATTGTGCGCCGGGGTTCAGGCTCGGCTCGAGGTCCTCATGGTGTACTTGCAGACGTCGGCCGATCGTCACTGGCGCGCTCGGCGCTGAAAACGGGTACGGATAAAGTCCCGAGAATGGATTGACCTGAGAACGGGGGCCCAATATTCCTTGGATGCCATTGAGGCCTGCGCTGTAGGGGTCCGAGCAACCGGGTCCGAGGCTGTTGCCGCTGGGATCTCCGTCACAACCTC
>JADFIX010000860.1 GCA_022566435.1 Planctomycetota bacterium | reverse complement strand
AAATGGTGCATCATGGAACGATGCCGTTCTTGAGGCTTTCGAGACGTCCAATGCGCTTCGCTCCCTCACGGTCGCGGCTCGGATAAGATGCAAACAGCGTGAGAAACTACACTAGCGTTTTTCGCAAACCGGTGGAACCAAGTCCAAGATGGGGTGTAGAATGGTGAGGGGCCAATTTGCGCAAGGTAGCCGATCTTCTACCGAGCGCGCAATTTAGGGAGATGGCCATGTTCATTGCTTCGATGTTGCTCGTGGCGGGCGCGGCGGTGGCGATTCCGCCGAGCCCGGATCAACCGCCGGTCATCCGCGACCCGGATATGGAACCGTATTTCGATCGTCTGATCCACCTCTGCTTCAACGGAGGAAAAATCAATTCGGACGATCGTGCGGCCGCTTGTCACCTCCTGTCGCGCGCGGCCCGCCGCCACGAGCGGTGGCGTGTTCCGGTGCGAATGCTTCGACAAGAGCAGGGAAATGAACGCAGAATCGTTCAGGTTCTCGGTAAAATCGCGGCCGTCGACGCACGTGCACGAGATCGGCAAGCGCTGCCCAAGGAAGAGCGGATGCGCATCGCCTCCATGCCCGGCGTTGTATTGGACGACACTGTCGTCCCTGAGCTTCTGGACCGCGTCAGAGCAACCGATCGGGACGTTGTAGACCACTATGTCATCGCTCTTGCCCGGGCGAGGGATCCGCGGGCAGTCGATTTCCTTCGGAAGATTCTTACTGGAAATCTGGGGCAAAGCGGCCTGACCTCGACTCGTTTTCACGCCGCAGTAGGTCTGGCGAATCTCGGTGATATCGAGGCAGTCGAGTGGCTGATCAACAACATCGATGCGGACCGGGGGCGCGTCTCCCACGCATGGCCCGGGAAGCGTTGCTCGAACGATCTGGCGACATCATGCGTGGAGGCGCTCCATCAGGTGAGTGGCTACTTGGGGTATTCCACGGCGGACGAATGGCGACAGTGGTGGTCCGCACAACGCGAGTCGTTCCAACCGAAGAATATCATCCAGTTGCGCGAGTAGATCGGTGGGTACGATGGCACCCGTACACCAGCAGATTTCGTGCGTCCGGGACGCACCCTACCCGCCTCGGATGTACTCTCGTGTTCGATGCCGTATAGCCGATGAAGAAAAATCGGGCCCATCGATGGGGGCATCGGTCCTGCTTCGGACAATCGAGACAAATGAATGGACGAAAAGCGACGGAGTGAACGACACGGCGTGGCCGGGTTTGACGTCAAGTGCCGGACGCTACTCGGCGACGGGCGCGCCATACTCGGCACGGTGATCGACAGCTCGGAAGGCGGGGCACGAATTGAAGGGCCGGCCAAGGGGATCGATGTGAGCGACCAAGTGCAAGTCGTATTCCTGTACCCCTCGGGCGAGCAAGTAGCCCATCATGCCACGGTCTGCCATATCGCGACCGAGGGCAACGAATTCGGAGTTCGTTTTGATTCCGATCCCATTCCTATCATCGTACACTCCCAAACATAGCGCGCGGGTGCCATGCTTCCCGCGAAGCGGAAGCATGTCTTCCCGTCGCGCCAAACGAATCTCTGCAAGCCGCTATCCAACACGCCCGATCCTGGGTTGTCTCGGATACCACGACGGGCACACATACCCCAAACGCCGTCGGCCCCACGGCGATCCCTACACCGTACAAGTCGTCGGACCGGCACCCAGCACTTGCGCAAGAACCGCGGCGAACGCGGAGGCCTCATCGAGCTTGAGCGTCGCGGTACAAACACGAATGGCCGGTGGGCTACGCAATCGAAACCGCTCGCCGGCACTCACGCTCCACCCGGCGGATTCCAACGCTTGCACCGTCGCGGTCTCCTCACAAACCGGTATCCACACGTTGAACCCCGATCGACTCTCGATCTCCACACCTTCACGTTTCAACGCCTGGACGAGCCCCTCACGCCGTTGCGTGTAAGTCCGGGCCGCCGCCTTGAGACGTCCACAAACGCTCTTGTCGGAAAGAAGGACGTAGGCCACCCGCTGGAGGATATGACTCACCCAGCGCTCCGCCAAAACGATTCGATCCTGAACCCCAGCCATCGTTCCCTCATCCCCCGTCATGACGGCCAATCGCAAGTCGGGGTTCAGCGTCTTCGAGAACGACCGAATATGCACCCATCGAGGTGATCGCGCTTCGTGAAGGCAGAACAACGGGGCATCCGCAATGCTATGTTTGTGATCGTCCTCGATGATCAGTAAATCGCGGTGTTTGCGGAGAATCTTGCGAAGCTCGCGCGACCGCGACTCACTCATCGCCGCGCCGGTAGGATTCTGTGCCCGAGGGGTCACCACAAGAGCCTCAGCACCCTCGCTGCAGGCCTTCGCAAATTCATCAGGCAAAAACCCCTCCTGATCAACGGGAACTGGAAGCAGCACAAGCCCCCTCGAAAGGATGAGTTCGAACGTATTGCCGAAGCCTGGGTCTTCCACAATGACGCGATCGCCCGGCCGCAACTCTTCACTCAGCACGCGTTCCATCGCATCCATCGCCCCGCTGGCGAGTGGGCCCGGGCCGAGGCCGCCGAACACCCGCTGG
>JADFIX010000859.1 GCA_022566435.1 Planctomycetota bacterium | reverse complement strand
GCGTGGCGCTGCATCTTGCCTGCCATGCCCGGGCGCAGAATATCGGGCCCAAGGCACGCGACATGCGTCGATTCATCAGCAACACGAAGTGTCGCTGTACGTTTGAGTGTGCCATGTATGCGTCGCTGGCGTTCAATCCGATGCAGTATCCGCGGATTCTCGCCGGTTTGAGAACCAAGAACAAGGACACGGATGAACGATCAACTGCCCAATCCGCTGCTAAGCGTTATCGTCCCGGCGTACAACCGTGCTGACGATCTCGCGACCCTGCTAGGGTCGTTGGAGTCTCAGCGACACCGGTTGGACATTGTCGTGGTCGACGACTGTTCGCCGAATCCGGCCGTCTACAACGAGTTGAAGACGCGTCATCCCCACGTCCGTTTCATACGCCAAGCGACGAATCGAGGACCGGCGGCGGCGAGAAATCGCGGCGCGCGGGAGGCCAATTGCGAGCTGATTTTCTTCATGGATTCCGACACCGCCGTCGTCGAGGGCACCATCGACACGATTCTGCGGGTCTACCGCGAGCATCCGAACTTCGTGGTCTGCTGCGGCACGTGTGACAAACGACCGATCAACGATGGTCTCTTCGCTCATTACAAGGCCCTACTCGAAGCAAGTTGGATTGACGATCGGCGAGGACGGATCACCTACATCCGCCACGTGGGATCGCGGGCTTTCACGATCAAACGAACGGTGATGCTCGAGCTGGGCGGCTTCAATGAGACCCTGCCGACGCCGGACGTAGAAGACTACGAATTCGGCTATCGGCTCCATCAGGCGCATGGACCGATCCCGTTTTGTGCGGAGATTCAGGTACGACACCGATACGACACGCTTTGGACACAAGCCCGACTCTACTTCCGCCGCGTGATCATGTGGTGGGGTCTGCGAGACATGTCCAAGGGCGCCGACGCCGTCGGTAGTACATCGAAAGAAGCGGCCGTCGCCGTCGTGTCGAGCTTGGCGACCGTGTCTCTGGCCGCCGGTTTGCTCGTGCCGCTGATGTGGTGGGTGGCGTTGTCGCTCGCCGCGGCCGCCATCGTGCTAAACCACCGTTTTCTAGCGTCCTGCCTGCGAGAGCGCGGACCGCTCTTTGCCGTCGCAGCGTTTTGCATTCACACGTTTCTTAGTTGGTTTATTTGCGGGGGAGCGGGCGTCGCCGTGGTCAGATCATCGATCGGAAAGATCGGTTGGTCGGCGCCGCGCCCACCGAAATCACAAGTTTTGGAGACCGGAGATGTCGTCTGAAGATCGAGTCGAATTCTTCCAGCACGCTCTGGGAGATGAAGAGAAGGCGAGGATTCTGGACGCCTTAGATGGAACGATTCTGACGACCGGCGAGCCGGTCGCGAAAGCCGAGCGGGCACTGGCGGATTATCTGGATACCAAGCAAGTTGTCTGCCTCGATTCCTGTACTGCCGCCTTGCACTTGGCGCTCCTCGCACTCGACGTCGGCCCGGGCGATGAGGTCGTCGTGCCGGCGATGACTTTTATCGCCACGGCCAACGCCGTACTCATGGCCGGCGCCACACCCATCTTCGCCGACGTGGACCCGTCGACCGGCTGTCTCACGGTCGAAACGGTGAGTGCGAAGATCAGCGAGCGAACGCGGGCGATCATTCCCGTTCACTTGTACGGCCAATTGTGTGACATGGAGTCGTTCTCGGCCCTCGCAAAAAGCCGCAATCTACGATTGATCGAAGACAGCGCGCACTGCCTGGAGGCCCGTCGAGATGCCGTTCGTCCGGGCAGTCACAGTGACGCCGCCTGTTTTTCGTTTTACGCCACCAAGGCGATCACTTGCGGGGAAGGCGGGGCACTGGCCACAAACAATGCCGCCCTCGCTGAACGAGTCCGCGTACTCTCTCTTCACGGCATGACGTCTTCGGTGGCCGACCGATACGGCAAGCCTTACCGGCAATGGGACATGGTCGAACTGGGCTGGAAATACAATCTCGACAACATTCGGGGTTCCCTTCTTTTGCCGCAAATCCGCAAACTCGACGTTCACTGCCGCCAACGCCGTGAAATTTGCGAATTCTACGCGGCGGCTTTTTGCGACATCGACGAGATCGATTGGCCGACGGTCGAATGCGAATCGTGGTCGGCGAGACACTTGTTCCCCATCTGGGTCAACGCATCCTGGCGGGACAAAATGATTGTGGAACTCGAACGGCGCGGTATCGGCATCGTGGTGAACTATCGCCCCGTGCACCTGCTTACATATTACGCACGACGGTTCGGTTTTGGCCGCGGCGATTTACCGGTCGCGGAGCGCATCGGTGACAGAACGCTCTGTTTGCCGCTATTCCCGCAAATGACCGAGGCGCAGATGGAACGTGTCACGGAGGCCGTCGTGGACAGCGTGCGCGTGTGCGCACGGCAAGAACAATCAGTCGCCGTAACCGGCACTCCATTGCAACGGGAAAAGATTGACCGATGATGAAGCCTGAAAAACTAGAAGCCCTGTTGAAGATCGAATCGAATCTACGGGAGACGGATTTCCCGCCGCAGATCGTCTGTGAGACGACGGCGGTGTGCAATTTTCGCTGCCGGCACTGC
>JADFIX010000027.1:2232-12624 GCA_022566435.1 Planctomycetota bacterium | reverse complement strand
GACTTATGGCGATCGAGCATCTATCTGGCTGAACATCGCGGAATCCTACTTTGACTGGACCGAATTCATCGCTCAACGGGATGCCTATCTCGAAGCGCTAAGACTGGATCCCGATTCGGAGCGCGCCGCAGCCGGATTGATCGGAACTTTGGCCCGCCTACTCGAATATGAACAGGCGATCGCTCGGCTTCAGGCCCTACTTCCCCGGCGTCCCAATCGCCATGCCTGGCGAGAGCAACTGGTCGATCTCTATTGGGCGGTCCAGGACTATGAAACCGCACTGGAATTGTCGGAGAGGGAGGAAAGGAGGCTGGACCTCGATGACGATGTAAGGAAACGCTACCGATTCAGAATTCTCGATTCGTTGCGTCTGATGGACCGGTCTGCGGAAGGAGTGGAACGGCTCGAAAGTTGGGCGAAACAAGCGGGCGACGAGTCGGATTGGGCGGCGCTCCTGGCCAGAGTCTATCTCAGCGAGTCGCAGCCGGAAAAAGCCGTGGCGATTCTGGAGCGGCGGCATCTGTTGGAACCCGATGACAGGCAGGGGCTCAGTCAATTGGTGGACGCTCTCGCCGCCGCCGATCACCCCCAGCGCGCCGGGCAACTGGCCCTCGGCTGGCTTCTTGACGACCCTGAGAGCGACAGTGCCATCGCGCTACTCGTGAGGCTTCTGGCGGACAACGATCGAATCGACAGAGCGGACGATCTTGTGCGAAACAGACTTCTCCACACCGAATACCGCGAGCTCTTCCAGAACATGATTATCCAATTCCACCTACAAAAAGAGCGGCACGACGACTGCATTGAATGGATCGAATCGCTCATCGACCGAGTCCTCGATATGCTCGCGTCGATCAACGAAAACCGTTTCGAGGCCAATGCGGCGCCCCGCGATCATAAGACGCAGATCCGCCTGCCCGACGAGCCTTTCGGACGACAGTCTCTCCATGTGCGCCTGACAACGCTCCGGTTGCGGCTCGCACAACAACTGATCATCACGAAAAAATTCCGTGAGGCCGAAAAACAACTCGAAGAGTGGATTGGCACCGCGCGCGATCCCCGAACACGCTATTTCTACCTGCGGAGAGTCGCCGTCTGTCAGCAGGCGCTAGGCGAAGATGACAGGGCAACCGACACGCTGGAACGGGCGCTGGCCATTGCCCTCGAAGACTCCCGGCTCGCGAAGGACCTTCCGGGGCTGCACAATGATATCTCTTATAGCTGGATCGATCAGGGTGTGCGATTGGACGAAGCCGAACCCATGATCCGATACGCCGTGTCGGGCGCCCCGCAGAAGGCGGCCTACCTCGACACCTATGGCTGGCTGCACTACAAGAGGGCCAACTATCAGCAGGCCAAAAAGTGGCTTGAGCGTGCCGTGGGAATGATGGCGGACCCAGTCTTGTTCGACCATATTGGCGACACGCACTGGCGCCTCGGCGAGAAGGATAGAGCCATCGAGTATTGGACATCAGCGATGAACGTCGTTCGCCAGCGCGAGGAAGACGGTTTTCCAAGCGCGGATAGCCGCCGCGTACGCGACACCACGCAGCAAAAAATCGATGACGCCGGTGCAGGGAAGACACCAAATGTCGCGTCACTGGCCATGCCGGTTAGTCGAGTAGAGCCCGAGTCAGACAATAACGAAAAGTAGAATAGCCCGCCGAAAGCGACGGGAAGGAGAGCCACCGTGTCCGGACACTCGAAATGGTCGTCGATTAAACATAAGAAGGCCGCCCTAGATAAGAAACGCGGCAAGGCGTGGAGCAAGCTCTCACGCGCCATCATTATGGCCGCCAAGTCCGGTGGGAATCCCGCTGACAATCCTTCCCTGCGATTGGCCGTCGATAAAGCCAAGGCCGACAACATGCCCAAGGACACGATCGAGAAGGCCATCAAGAAAGGCACCGGCGAATTGGAAAGCGCGAGCTACGAGGATGTCCTATATGAAGGCTATGGCAGCGGTGGGGTGGCCGTCATGTGTAAAGCGGTCACGGATAACCGGAATCGCACGAGCGGTGAAATCAAGAAGATCTTCGAGCGGGCCGGCGGCAATCTGGGCGCTGCGAATTGTGTGGCGTTTCAATTCAAACAAAAAGGGGTCATCGTCATCGCCAGCGACAAGGCCGACGAGGACCGAATCATGGAAATCGCAATCGAAGCCGGAGCGGAAGACGTCGAATCCTCCGAACATATTCATGAGATCGTCTGTGCCCCCGATGCCCTCGAAGCCGTGGAAAAGGCAATCACCGACGCCGGCATCGAGACCCAGTCCTCGGACCTCGCCATGGTGGCCGACAACATCATTTCTCTCGATCTGGACAAGGCGAGGAAGGTGATGAGACTGATCAACGCCCTCGATGACCACGACGACGTCGAAGCCGTCTATTCGAATTCGACGATGTCGGATGATGTCGTGGCCCAACTGGGCAAGGAATAGCCAGGACCGACTCGAAAGCGACTATCTCTTCGCGACGAAAACACCAAGAAACGACGCGTGACGCGACAATTATCGACATGTACCATACACACGCGCGTGGCCAATTTCGGTTCCAACGCGTACCATTGCGGCCCGGAGAAACAACCAACATAGACGATTCATGGACTACAAGGAGAGGCAAACTATGAAAAGTAAACACGCCGTTTGGATGGCCATGTTGTGGGTGCCGGTCGTGCTCGCTGGGGCCGACGACAAAAGCCCGGATTCCGACAAGGCCACGAAGATTCTCGAGAAAGTCGACGCGGCGGCGAAGGCGGTCCACGCCGTCAAGTACGACGTGGTCGCCAAAGGGTCGGGTGGCGGCCAGACGTTCGAGCTCAAGGGCACCTATACCTTCAGCGGCTTGGAGGGCTTTCAGCCAAAGAAGTTCTTGGCCGAGCTCGAAGTGACGGCGCCGGGCGCCTCTGAAACAAAAAAGTACACCGGAGGGTCCGACGGCGAGAATTACTTTGTAATCGATCACGCGGAAAAAAAGGCGTACGTCGATATTGATCCGGCCGTGATGGGAACCAGGTTCGCGCGGGTCTTCGCCGCAGGACTGATGCTCGAATTCGTCCACGATAGGCCGTTTTCCGACGAAATCACCGCCGAAAGCAAGATCATAAAGGGCACCAAGACCATCGGTGGCGTTGAGTGCTTCGAAATCGACATCAACTACCGCGCAGATGGCGGGCAGAAGGCAACCTGGTGCTTTTCGAAAAAGGATTTCCTGCCGCGAAAGCGCGTGGATACTTTCCGACGTGGTGAGAATGAATCGACGCAAGAAAAGACCATCACGAACCTAGTGGTCGATCCGAAGATCGATGACGCGACCTTCAAAATGAAACTCCCCGAGGGCTACGCGCTGGTCGATGACTTCGCGCCATAGTGCGGTCCACGAATCCAAATACTGCGACGCCCAGTTCGTACTTCGACGAACTCGCCGTCGCTATTTTTTGCCTGCGACCACCGACGCGACGCGGTATGGCGGAAACAAGTCGTTAGCCCAAGTTACGGGGTCATGAAGCGATATCGGCCCAGGTACGCGCTCGAACCGCCCCGCCCGCTCCGCGTTGGCGGCAAATGATTCGGGTAGGACCTTTATGGACACCAAGCGATCAAGACCGGTATCGCGCGCTCGATAGACTTCCCCCATCCCGCCCTTGCCAATGAGCGCTTCGATCTTGTATGAGCCGAGCGCAGTGTCAGCCTTCAATGCCATTGAAAATGAGCCCGAAGACGACTCGCATTCGCATCAACGGCGGAAACGCGTTTCCCGTCCTTCCGGATCTCATTCTAGCTGGGATGCGATGAGCCGGCATGCCCAACCCGACGCGATTAGGATAACCTGGCGTTTGTTTCGGCTGATCGACACCTGACCGATTGCGAATATACCCGAGGGAGGCGAAGTGTCTCGGAACTGCGCCAGAGGTGCGAGTGCGCGCACCTCCGAATATTGAACTCGCTTGTCGCGCGTCCCGCCGTGCATCAGAAAAGAACCACCCCGGTTTCCAAGTCCAACACAGGGGTGCGTCAAGCTATTTCGACCACCTTAGTCGACCATCTTGACTTCGTTTGCCTTGGGGCCGCGGTCGCCTTGCGCGACCTCGAATTCGACCTTTTGGCCTTCCTGAAGTGTCTTGCGGCCATCACCGACGATTCCCGTGTAGTGGACGAAAACGTCCGCACTTCCATCTGAGGGAGTAATGAATCCGTACCCTCTCGTGTCGTTGAACCACTTCACGGTGCCTTCCATTACGACCACCTCTGTTTGGCCTGAACGGGTAGGGCCCCAGCCGAAACAAACGCTGCCCCGATTGAACCAGGCTCCCGGTCCGACAATGCTCTCTCGGTTTCAGTATGAACAATCAAGTGCTAGCGGTCAAGGTGGTAATTCTCGGTCACGGGAAGGGTTGCGGCGGTGTTTGGGTACCAATTACCGGACCTGTCTGATCCAGCTTCAAGGCTCGCCGGCTCGCCAAACCGCGTCTCCTTCGAGAAAACCGTCTCTATCGGTTGAAATCAACCAGCGTAGCGAACGTTATTGTGACAATCATTGCTGTGTCACTGTTAATGTATCGGTTTTGGAAATAATGACTGCATGCCAAGAGTGACGCTGCGAACGGTTTTTGGGGACTCTGGCGACCGCGTATGAGATTCATTTGGTCTTTCGGCCACGACTAAGACGCGGAAGCAGCGGCGGCAGCTGCACTGGCTGCCGCGGCCGCGGCTGCAGCCTGTTGGGCATTGATCATGGCCTGCATATCCAGCAGGGTCTTCACGTCGGTGATGACCTTGGCGTTGCGGTCGATTCGTACCAACTCCAGAAACGTGACGCTGGCCGCCAGGTTGAAAGTCAGCGAACGATCGGGCTTGGGACGGAGGGCATTCATCGCCTCGCGGTTTTCCAACACGTGGTCGACCACGCGGTTGGCCGGGTGGTCCAGAAAGGTCAGAATCGCCAATTCATCGTAATCACTTTGCCAAATCGAGACGCCGCTCTTGCGGAAAGCGTCGGCCAGCTTGCCGTAGCGCCGCGCCGCCTCTCGCGGTTGCAACTTTGCCAGATAAAGAATGTTGGCCGCGGTTTGGAGCGGGTCGCCCTTCGAAAGGCCCTGGTCGTCGAGCGCCTGGTAGAGGGCTTCGATTTTCCGCCCGATATCGCCTGGCGATTCCTTTTGTCCGGTGAGGATCGCGCAGGCCGGAAAGTCGTCGGGGCCGGTAAGCCACCAGTGATGGCGTTTCATTTCCTCATAGACGGCCTTGAACCGCTGCACGGTCACCTCGCTAATCGGCGATTGATCGGCGTTCATGCGGAGAACGAGGATGGTTATGGTTTCGTAGGCGCCGGCCCGCCGCAGGTCCGCGCTGCGGAACATCTTTCGCACGCGTTTCACCTCTTTGAGAAATCCGCGGGCGTTGTCGCCGTTCGCGAGCAGCATGGTGGCCACGATAAAGCGGAGGCCAGAGTCCAGCCGCCCGAACCATCCTTCTTCGTTCCGGAGACTCTCGGTAGCGCGGCGGATGGCGGTGGCGACCGTTTTGGGTCTGCCGGGGCAGGTCAGGGCGGCCATCGCGGCGAAGCGGAGCGGGGATGCCTGGCGCCACCAGCGGCGTTCGGCGTTCAAGGCGTCGTAGATTTCCCGAAAACGTGCTTGCGGGTCGTCCGGCAAATAGGGTGCAGTCGTCATGCCCCAGCTTCTCCGAGTTTCAGGTAACGCGAGGTATTACGATGATCATCCGGCGGGAGGAATTCTAGGGGCACGCACGGCGTCATGGCAAATGAGATTGAGGACGCCAGAGATGGAACGCCAGCCAATCAGCCGTCGTTCTACCGCCCGGAGATTTCACTTGCGGAGACAGAAGGCCGGATCTGTTTGCCGACCTTTGTATCGGATGTGGCAGGTGTTACCGGTTTGTGCCGCTGATTGGTGGTCAGCAGGGCGTCCAGCCGCGCTTGGAACTCTGCGAACAGGTCGTCGATGTCAAACCCAAAAGCCTCTTCGACCAATGCCGCGGTTTTCGGGCCATCGCTTTCGCGTACCCGCGCGATCTGATCGGCCATCGTGCGGTCGAGTCGTGCGGCGCGTTTTGCTACTTCGTGCAGAATCGGCTCTGCGACGATCGTCTGTCCCTCGCTGAGTTCGTACCGGGCGACGAACTCCTTGAAGTATGCTCCCCATCGGTCGGGAGCCTCCTTGACGGGGTCGTCCTTGGGATTGTCCAGCACAGTCTTGACCCACGGACGGCTGGAAAGCCCATGCGGGTATTGCTCGGCCAGGCGTTTCCGACCCTGCTCGGCCTGATCTTTCGGTATCGCGTCTTCGATCTTGCGAATAAAACCATTCCAATCGTATGGGTGGTCGTCCATCCACTGAAGGGCGAGCGCACGCGCGTCTTTGTACTCTTCATAGAGTTTCATTGGCGGACCAGCCGACGCTTCGGCACCCGTCTCTTCTCATTTTCGTTTCCATACATCAAAAAGTTCTCGAGTACGGTCTAACCACTCATGGTGTACCTCGAATTACCGCGAAAAGTCTTTGCCCAGGGCCTTGCAGGGTCCGTCTCAGCCAGCGCCTTGCGTCCGCCGCCTGGTCTGCGCACTCGCATTCCTTCGATCGCGCGCTGGCCCGCGGGCAACTCCAGTTCCCGGAATCCGGCCGTGATCGTCGTACGCGACAGTCCAGTGGCCCGCGCCACGGCAGTCACACCACCCCAACCCAGCTCGCGCGCTTCCGCGGCCGCCCATTGTCGGCGACCGCGCTCGTCCATTCCCACGGTGAGCGCACGGTACTTTCGTCGAATCCGAGTAATCGACTGTGTATCCCGCACATTCCATCATCGACACCCAAAAAGAAAACATACCAACAATTTGTTGGCGGTTCAACGGTGTTTTGGACGTACCATGATTCTGCGCAGCCCGACCAGCATCGGAAGCAGTGCCGTGATAAGAAGGGCCGTCCAGACGAGACCAAGACCCGAGCGGGCCGGCTCGTCACTCGATTCAGCGGTCGACTCGGCCTGTTCCGCGGAATCTTCCTCGCGATCCTCGAGAAGCGGGGCGTCGTCCGTTTCGCTGGAGTCCGCCTGTGGGTCCTCATAAATTGTACCAGGCCTAACTATTTTGCATACAACGAACTGGCATGTTGCGGACGGCTTCACCCTGCCACCGATATCCAAGCAGCACTGGGGGTTCAGGACCTGGCAGGTATCGTCCGGCAGGCAGCAGGCTTGGAGCGGATCGCAAGTTCCCGAATGGCATCCAGTCGTGCATTCGTTGCAACAGAGTTGGGCGCAGGCGTCGGGAGGATCCGGGCAACCGGTGACATCCGTACAGACACCTGTCGGTGAACAACAAAACGCTCCGCATTGCGCTCGAGCGTCTTGGCCCGTGACGTGGAGGCCAACGGCTGCGATTCCCAGAACCAACGGCAAATTCCAACCGCTCTTAGTGCATGTGGTCATTCGTCTACTCCAAGTTTGACGGGTTCTTGCGTCGTTCTCTCGACGAAGCGGCGAACCCAAGTCTTGTAAGTCTTAAATTAACATCTCCTCGCTGAGGCTCAATACGGGCAGTCGTCGTGAAGGCGACGGCTCGAACAGTGCAGCTCCGGGCGTGATCTCGAGATCGGCAGAAGGACACCGTTTTCGAATTTCAGGCAGGTGTCGAAAGGATCTCGATCGCTAGAACGCTCAAGTACGAGGGCGGAGGGCCGCGTGGACGCGTTGGTGCGCGTCGGACCACGGGCGGCAGCATGTGATCGCACGTCCTTTGCACACACACCGAACTAGACCAAAGCGAGGTAACGGTTGTCTCCTATCACGCATTCATCACGGGCTTGTTCCCGACGTCGCATGAACCGCCGCAGCCCGACCAACATCGGAACGAGCGCCGTCCGGCACGTCCGTCCAGCTGCGAGATCCATCGAGTCGATGCGCGTACGTATGCAGGTTCACATTTGTCCGCACGCGCCGACCGCGCAAGAAAGGGGTGGCCCAACACACCTCTTGTTGGATACGCGCCGACCATACCGGCTCATCTATCGCGCTATCCTTGCCCGACTTGGCAAGCGGTCCGCGCGATGCGTTTGTTGGCGAGGCTCCTACGGTTGCGCATTCTGGTTTAGCCCCCCGGTGCCGATGAGGTCCCGGTCGCAGCTTGTGATGCCTGCGCACTGACCGCCGCCGCCACCGCCGCCGGTGCCGGTCGAGTGGACCTCCGGATGCGGACCTTCATGCGCGACGTCGCCAAAGATGTAGAAGTCGAACCACCAGGGCGCGCCGAACACGTTACTCGCGTCTCCGGTCAGACCCAAAGCGATCGTCTGATCATGGGTCGGTACGCGCTCCCATGATGGGAAATTGCTCGTGTCCACGTCGGCGTGGTATCCGATATCCGCGGCGTCCAAGGTAAATTGTGCCGGCGGGTCATCGACTTCGGTAAACGTAAAGAACGGCACCACGTCTATCGAGGCCTCGTAGTTCCCTCCCGCGCAAGTCGTGCGGTTGATGGTCATGGTCCCGAGAGACGGCACGCTTGGCGAAAGGGAGATCACGATGTCGTAGAACTTGCTCGATGTCCCTCCATTAAACGTCACCTCGATCGGCTGATTACTCTTCAGGGACAAAGCGACGAGCTCGATGTCAATGGTGTCCGAGCTCACAACCTCGACGAAGTTGGCATCTTCCAATCGCTCAATGATGGTATCGGTGTCCTCCACGTCGAATCCGTTGTAGTTGCCGATTGGGTCTCCCACGAAATTGACCGACTCGGCGAACGGGTCGGACCCCGTTCCGAAGAAGTCCGCCGGTAGCGGCGTCTCGGCAAAGTCGTGAATGGCCGCATCCGTCACGAACAGATCGTGTCCCGGCTTTACGCCGGGATTGCACTCGTCCAGTGCGCCGTCCCCATTGCAGTCAGCACCCAAGCCGTTGAGGATGTCGCAGATGTCCGGGATTCCGTTGCCGTTGCAGTCCACGGCGCTTCCGTCCGCGAACTCACACTCGTCTGGAATGCCGTTCGGCTGGCAGTCAAGGGAACATTCCGCACCTACGCAGAACCCGCCGTCTTCCACCCGGATGTCGCATTCGTCCGGGATCGTGTTGACGTTGCAGTCCTCGCTGTTTCCGAGGACCAGGTCACAAGTGTCCGCGACCCCGTTGAAGTTGCAGTCGGCTTCACACTCGTCGGGGATTCCGTTTCCGCACCCCGACGTACAATCGTCGCTGAAGCCGCTGTCGATGTCACAATCGTCCGGCACACCGTTTCCGTTGCAGTCGATCTCGCACTCGTCCGGGATGGCGTTTGTGTTGCAGTCCTGGCTGGTGCCGCCGCTGATGTCGTCCGGGTCGAACACCCCGTTGCCGTTGCAATCCTGGCACTCATCGGGAACACCATTGCCGTCGACGTCGGCGGCCCCGCCGGCGATGTCGCAGTCGTCGGGAGTGCCGTTTGGTTGACAGTCTTCCTCGCAGTCGTCCGGTGTGCCGTTGCTGTTGCAGTCCGGCCCGACCGGATCGATCGGCGGAACTTCGCACTCATCCGGGATGGCATTGGCATTGCAGTCGTGGGATGCCGCGGCCAGAACGATTTCGATGATCGCGCCCGCCAGATCCGCCTCGGGATCATTGGATTCGAACATCGTACCGCCCGTACCGTCCGCGAGGTCGGTTGCCAGGGTGATCACGCAACTGTTCGACCCGGTACCGGTAATCGGTGAAGCGATCACCGAGTTTTCCTGGCAGATGGAAATCGCGTGGGTGATGGAATCACGGTCGCTACCGGGGTCAAAACAGGTATTTCCGTTGCGGGGTCCTTCATCGCTGACCGGCACAATAATGCGAATCGCCTCTTCGACCCACGGAAAATTCGCGGCGACGATGGCTGTAGCCGGTCCCCAATCCTCGAGGTTTCCCAAAGTCGTGCAGCAGGGGGGCGGTGTGCCCGGAACGACGTCGCCGAACTCGTCCCGCACGTTGCTTTCCAGACAGGCAAAATCCCCACCAGGATTCTCCGTGATCCCCAGTAGCGTTGTGGTAATGTCGAAGCCCGCCAATCCCAAGTTGAGGATGGCACTCTCCAGATCACAGCAGAGTGCTCGCGCTTCGTCATCCATCGACCCTGATGTATCCATGATAAAGACGAGATCCACCGGGGGTACGATCAGGTCGCATTCATCCGGGATGCCGTTCCCGTTGCAGTCATTGCTCGTGCCATCAAGAATGTCGCACTCGTCCGGGATTCCGTTTCCATTGCAGTCCCCCTCCGAGAACGGGTCTATGGGACAACAATTAGGTGTACAATCCGTCCCGTCGCCCAGATAGGTGCCTAGACAATCTGCCGGAGCGGTCACCGTGCACTCACTGGTGACCGGATCGCAACAGGCGTAGTTTATGAGCAACCGCATACGAGC
>JADFIX010000027.1:0-2222 GCA_022566435.1 Planctomycetota bacterium | reverse complement strand
CCGGCGGCCTGGCCGCACCCAATACCAATTGCACTGTCGCGATGATCGCGAGTCCTCGTAGAGTCATTTTGATATGACGCATGGCTAGCTTCTCCTCTTCGTCGACATGTTCCAGTTACCGAACCGCAAGCTATAGTGTACACCAAGAATACAATGCATACAAGAGAGATTTCAAGCCTAGGAGCGATGAGGTGGGCTTCTCGGCGGAAATGCAGAACGAGCTAGTTTTGTGTGTAGGCTATACAGACTACATTACTCACCATGAACACTTAGGTGATCCCGCGTGACTGTAATCACCTGTAATGTAGTGACTTACGAGTTCTTCTCGACCGACCTACTCACACGGACGCACTACGAAACCTGCGCCGCATTTCGAAGGTAACTTATTGTTGGATAAGAACTTACGGCACCGCCGTCCGCCGATCTTGTCAAAGGTGCTCATGTGAGTACATTTGTAGACTGCATAGCCTACATCGAGCCTGTGTTGATGAGCCGCAAATCACGACTTTAGGTGCCGACAAAAAGGGTCGCGACGCCTTGGCCGACGCCGACGCACATGGTGGCCAGTCCATGTTTGGCACCGCCGCGTTTCATTTCATGAAGCAATGTCGTGACGATGCGTGCACCACTGCATCCGAGGGGATGGCCTAGTGCAATTGCACCACCATTGGGGTTAACCTTGGCGGGGTCTATTTCCAACTCGCGAATGCAGGGCAGGGACTGAGCGGCGAAGGCTTCATTGAGTTCGACGACGTCGATATCGCTCATGCGGATCCCCGAACGATCAAGCGCTTTGCGGCAGGCGGGGATGGGCCCGAGCCCCATGTGTGCGGGATCGACGCCGGCGGTGGCGGATTTTCCCACGACGGCAAGGACGGGGAGTCCCAGCGATTCGGCCGTTTTCGCCTCGACAATCAAAAGCGCCGCGGCGCCGTCGTTGATGCCTGAGGAGTTTCCGGCGGTCACCGTGCCGCCCTTGGCGAAGGCGGGCTTGAGCTTGGCCAGTTTTTCGAGCGTGGTATCCGGACGCGGATGCTCGTCGCGGTCGACGATGATCGGATCGCCTTTTCGCTGTGGAATCGTGACCGGCACGATTTCATCTTTGAAACGGTCCGCGCCGACGGCGGCCTTGCATTTCATTTGCGATTCGTAGGCGAAGGCGTCCTGCTCTTCGCGGGTGAGCTTGTACTTCTTGGCGACGTTTTCGGCGGTCTCGCCCATGGGGTAGGGGTGGTACATTTCGGCGAGTTTCTTGTTGGTGAATCGCCAGCCGATCGTCGTGTCGTACATTTCGGCTTGGCGGGCGAAGGCGGCGGTGGACTTGGCCACGACGAAGGGTGCCCGTGACATACTTTCCACGCCACCGGCGATCATCACGTCGCCGTGCCCCGACTCGATCATGCGGGCGGCGATGTTGATGCAATCGAGGCTGGAAGCGCAGAGCCGGTTGACGGTGGACCCGGGAACAGTCTCC
This sequence comes from Planctomycetota bacterium, assembly GCA_022566435.1. GTDB lineage: Bacteria > Planctomycetota > Phycisphaerae > UBA1845 > UBA1845 > JADFIX01. The sequence goes on along the minus strand of JADFIX010000027.1, from coordinate 748 downwards.
GGCAGACCGGCCAGTAAGACGGCCATACGCGCGACGTTGCGATTGCTCTCACCCGCCTGGTTGGCATCGCCGAAGTAGACATCGTCGATCAAAGCGGGATCGATCTTCGTTCGCGCAACGAGTGACTTGATGACCAGGGCGGCCAGATCGTCCGGGCGGATGGTGCTGAGCCCGCCGGCGTATCGTCCGACCGGGGTTCGTAACGCGTCGACTACTACCGCTTGTCGCATGATAGGTCCTCTTTTCTATGGCGGAGAGGCTTCGGAGAAAACGGTGCATCGGGGACCCCTGCGATAAACATCTGGCGAAACGCCCAGACGCCTATTGATGCAGTGTCTCCCTGTTTTTCCCGATCCAACTCGGCGATCGATTCTTGGTCCCGGAGGGACCTGGGCACTTAGCCACACGGGCCTGAGCCCTCGTTGTTCTACACAAATTCCTTGTGATCGATCTTCGTCGCACGCACAATCTGTGCCTCGTATGCGTTCGCGGCTCGCCCTTGTGGCTCGTATCCGTTCGCGGTTCGCCCTTGTTGCTCGTATCCGTTCGCGGCTCGCCCTTGTTGCTCGTATCCGTTCGCGGTTCGCCCCAACGGGGCAGCGACATGGCAGCCCAGGGCATCGCCCTTGTCATTACCCACATTTCTTCTCCTTCGATTCGGCCAGGGCGGCCCCGATCGTGAGCAGATCGAGCTTTTGCCAGCCTCGCCAGACTGTCTGCCAGCCGGGTTCGCCGTCGCTCTTGCGTG
>JADFIX010000858.1 GCA_022566435.1 Planctomycetota bacterium | reverse complement strand
CCGAAATCAGCGTTTATCGGACGATGTGGTGCGCCGCAAGCTATGCGTTGGCTCGCTTGCGAAATCAGACCACAGGCGCTATAGCGCAACGGGCAAGCGGAGAACTCAATCAATTGGCCGAGTCAGTACCTGAAGTACCGACGGAGGTCTGTCGACTGTGAGGGAGAAGCCATGTACGGTTCGAAAAGAAGCCGCATTAAGTCGGCACCGATAGTTCTCGGTGTCTTGGCGATGTCAGCGATGTTTTCCACCGTCGTCCTGGCCGACGGCAACGAGACCCTGGGACCACCGAGCATTTCGATCGCTTCAGGTTCCGGTATCGTCGCTGCGGGAACCGGTATGACCGTTCAACCAGCCACGCTGGAGCTGGAGGTCCCCGGCACGGCGGTCGCCCAAGCACTACTTTACTGGAACGGTGAGGGTGCGTTCGCCGGTGACGACACAATAGACGTGGAGATCGGCGGACAGAACCACGTCATCGTGGGTGATCTAATCGGAGGTCCGGAATTCTTTTTCGCCTTCGGCGGCAACAGCTTTTACTCTTCCGCCTACCGCGCCGATGTGACCGACCTGATTCACACTGGCTCCAACACGCTTACAATCTCCGGCCTTGATTTCGTGGTGGGCGACGCCGGAAACGGTGCCGGCCTATTGGTTATTTTCGATGACGGAACAACATCGGGTATTGAGATCCGTGACGGGCAGGACATCGCCTTCGCCCGGTTTCCGGCGACTCGAGATGCTGTCGTACCGCAGACCTTTGCCTATGCGGCGTCCGTCGCGGACCAAGTAGCGACGGTGCAAATGTTCCTTGCCAGCGTCGGAGAAGAGCGACCGAATCTCATTCGGATCACGGTCGACGGCGGCGGTGTCACGGAACTGATCAATTCGCTCGGAAGTCACGACGGTGAACACTGGGACACCCTTCGCGTCGATGTCGATATCCCGGCCGGATCCACGAGCCTCACGATCGAGGCCGTGTCTTTCGAAGACGGCAGCAACGTTTTGCCTGCCTCTCTCACCTGGATCGCGGCGGGTGTCGCCCGGCAGGTCACGCAAGACTGCTGCGAGTTCGGCAAGCCGCGCATACTGACCATGCGATATACGGGCGGCAACTGCGATGTAACAAGCCACTCGCAGGACGACGGTAAGGTGACATGCGAAGGCGACCCGGCCGGCTTGGCAACCGTGCACATCATCGCTTCGGACAAGGAAGACCTCAATGACTCACGGGCCAAAATTTGGTTTGACGGGTTAGTCGATTTGGGAGACACGTTCGAGCTCGACGCCCGGAGCGGCGGCTCAGGGGATTTGAAGGCCAAAACCTTCCTTCACATTTTCGATCCAAACGGCGGCCTTCTCCAGATCGTCGAATTTCATACTTCGTGCTCACAACCGCTCGTCGACGGAGACCGGTTCGGCTCGGCGACGCTTGTGGGATGCGTTGGCAAAGACACTCCGGTGGAGGGCGACTGCTGCGTCGACGGCAAACCACGCATATTGACCCTGGAATATACGGGCGAAAACTGCGATGTAACGAGCCACTCGCAGGACCCGACAAAAGTCGCATGCGAAGGCGACCCAGCCGGCTTGGCCACCGTTCACATCATCGCTTCGGACAAGGAAAACCTCGACGACTCACGGGCCAAATTCTGGTTCGACGGATTGGTCAATTTGGGCGACACGTTCGATCTCGACGCCGCGAACGGCGGTGCAGCAGAGTTGAAGGCCAAAACCTTCCTTCACATTTTCGATACAGACGGTGTCCTTCTCCAGTTTGTCGAATTCCATACGTCGTGCTCGCAACCGCTCGTGGAAGGCGACCGGTTCGGCTCGGTGACGCTAGTCGGATGTGTCGGCAGGGACGTCCCCGTTGAGGACGACTGTGGGGACGGATCCTGCGGTGCCGGTGAGGATCAGTGCAACTGCGCCGCGGACTGTGGATCGCCTCCGGCTTCGGAGACGAACTGTAGCGACGCGAACGACGACGATTGCGACGGCGATACTGACTGTGCCGACGCGGATTGCAGCGGTGATCCGGCTTGTTCGGGAGCGATGACCGGCGAGGGTTACATCCTCTCCAAGAACGCGGACTTCTCGACCGATGACCGCACGTTTAACCAGTCGGACACTCTGTACATGCTGGTCTGGTCTGACCAGGTCGATTTCAACGACATCAAGCACGCCGAGTGGGAGTTGAAGGATGCGGACAAGCACAAGGTCAAGCAGTCCCTGACCAACAACGCCGACATCACTTACACGGCCGCGTACGACCTGTCGAACCTTCCGAGCAGCCTCACGGCTTGGCAGTGGAAGGGCAAGATCGAAGACAACGCCAAGAACAAGTTTCAGCCGACCGACAACATCACCGTGCTGCCCTGATTCGGTTCGCGCGGGCGATGACCGGGTCGCCGGATTTTGTGGTGTGCGAATGAAGAGTGGGCCACTCGCGTTGCGGGTGGCCCGTACCTGAAAGAGACTTGGAGTCAAGCGAATTCTCCGCAGAATATGCGCGCGCCGGTCGCGCGATGGTTTTCTGTTCTGTTGATCGCATAATGACGATTCTGTCTACTCC
>JADFIX010000857.1 GCA_022566435.1 Planctomycetota bacterium | reverse complement strand
ACGCATCGAATGATGAAGAGTCGCCGTGCGGAGCGGTCGTCCCCTGCCCGGCTCGACTCGCCCGCCGATGCTATTTCGCGAGATTCCCAGCCTTGAGACATCGTGCCCTAACGGTATTGATGCTTTTCGGAGTGGCCATGACCGACGCCGGATGCCACCGGGATGAACAAAACCGCCTCGCCGATCGCCCTACGACCGATATGTCGATCAAGGCACAGCGTTTTCGTTTGTGGTTGGCCGATAACCTGGACGATCAAAACGCGGGTTTGATGCACGTGACGTCAGACCAAATGGCACCACTTCCCAACGGCCTTGAACGTGGCATGCTCTTCGTCTTTGATCGCCCGGTTCGGGGTAGTTTCTGGATGAAGAACACCATTATCCCGCTCGATATCGCCTATATCGCGACGGATGGGATCGTGGTCGCCATGTACACCATGATACCGCTCGATACGCGGTCCAATGCGTATCCGCCAGGGGCGCTCTATCGCTTCGCCATTGAGGTTTTGGCCAACCGCCTTTCCGGACTCGGTCTCAAAGTTGGCGACCGCCTCGATATTCCCCCCGCGATCCTCAAGCGCCGCTGACGCCCGGTCGAATGTTCCACTAGCTTCTGCCGTAAGGTCACGGTGTACGCGCTTAGAATCGAGATGCGTCTGTCGGGTTCCGATAATCATCTCAAATCCTCGAGCGTGGGCCATTCGAACGAGGGTGCAATGTTTGTGATGGTAGTCGATTCGCAGGCGCAAGGGTTGCCCGAGGGAACCTTGGAGATGCTCGGCGACATCGGCTGCGGTACGACGGTTGTTCCCGACTTCGAATCCGCCCTCTCCGCCGCCCAAAAGCAATCCCTCGATGCGATCATTCTGCGCGAGCCAGCCAGAGACTTACAAGAACGACTACCCGATTCGTTTCGTCGCTTGATGCAAGTTGCGGCAAACAAGCGTATGGCCACCCTCCTATTGACCAGCGCGGGCCGATCTCCCGACGCGGTGCCGCAATCGCTCGTCGACGCCGTGCCGATCGGCGTATCGCTGGACGAGCTTCGCGGGCGATTCACCATGATCGATCGTTACCAGGAGTATATCAAACGCCTGGAGACCGAACTCAAGAACATGGAACGACTCGGTAAGCAGCTAAACGAGCACTTCCGTGAAGTCGATCAGGAAATGCGGCTGGCCGCACGTTTGCAAAGCGATTTCCTACCCGACTTGCACGATCCGATCGGCAACGTGCAATTCGCCACGCTCTACCGCCCCGCCACCTGGGTCTCCGGCGATATCTTCGACGTCTTTCGTATCGATGAAAAGCACACGGGGTTCTACGTCGCAGACGCGGTGGGTCACGGATTGGCGGCCGGATTGCTCACGATGTTCATCATGCGATCGATCGTACCGAAACTAGTCGACGACGACCGGTACGACATCTTGTCGCCCTCGACGGTGCTGGAGAATCTCAACATCGCGCTGGTCGATCAGTCGTTGCCTCATTGCCAATTCGTCACGGCGTGTTATGGGCTCATCAATCACGAGACCGGTTTGCTGCAATACTCACGAGGCGGTCATCCCTACCCGATTCTCATTTCCCATGACGGCTTCGTAAGCGACCTGAAGACCCAGGGTGGATTGCTCGGCCTGTTTCGCGAAGGCGACTTTCCAGTGTTTGAAACAACGCTGCAAAAGGGTGACAAGCTCCTCCTCTATACGGACGGCGTCGAACTGGCTTTTCAACCCGAGGGAAGCGAGCAGTTGGACGTGCAGGCGTATTACAAATCGTTTGAAGAATTCGCCGATCTTTCGGTCCGTGATATGGTGTCCCGACTCAACGCCCGCCTCGAACACGAGAACGGCTCGCTCAATCCGCGTGACGATGTCACGATCGTGGCCCTCGAAATTATCGGGTAGTCTTGGGGGGCATGTGCCACGCGGCAAAACGCTCTACACCCGAAGCGACGATCGCGACGTTGTCTGCGTGGATCGCAGCCTTGCGCCAGAGGCTACCGGGCCCTATCGGTCCGTGGCGTATGAATATGATGAGGTTCACCGTTCGACGACGAAGGCAAGACCACACCGAGCTAAATCTGAACTAGTCGACGCCGTCTGAGTAGCAGTGTGCCGGCTGCCAGCAGGAGCAGCGTCAGGGCAACGACACCCCAGGCGGAGACCGCTGGAACCACCCATGGTATTACTAGGTTTCCGTTGTCGGCAAGGTCGGAGAAGGTAAGGTTATCCCAGTCGTCGGGAAGGTCAGTATTACCCTCCAGACTTGTTTCGTCTTCAGCACCGCAAAAAGAGACTACGTCGTCGAATACTAGAGCGGAAGTCACGCCCGGGCCCAAGAAGTTCCAAAGCCCTAAGCCAAATCTTCTGTTAGATGCGCAACCGGAAATCGAAACCGTCTCTCGTTTCCAGGTCCCAATATGCGGAGGAAGGTGAGCAGAAGTTCGAACCACCCGAACAGTCAAAATCCTGACTTAGAGCCAGCGAAGGAATAAACTATACATCTCCGTTGGTCTATGCCGATGATAGGTAAATGCAGGATGCATCGGTCGTCGAATGGATTCGCGAGAAGTACGAGC
>JADFIX010000856.1 GCA_022566435.1 Planctomycetota bacterium | reverse complement strand
AAAAGCGCGAGCCCGTTGCCCCGCTTCCCGATGTTTCGCTTCGTTCTTCACCAGCGCGACGCAGCGGTCGGCCAGCGTCGGTAATTCGTCTTCTTCAATGACTTCCACACCGCAGCCGGACGCAATCTTGGCCACGAACCCATTCGACCGAAGGGCGATGGATGGCAAGCCCGACGCCATGGCCTCGACCAACGCCAGACCGAATGTTTCCGCGACCGAAAGCTGAACGAATACGTCCGCCTGCTGATAGACGCTCACCAGGTCTTCGCCCTGAAGGAAACCTGTCACCGTGGCATTCCATCGCTTTTCCACCGAACGACGATACGGACCGTCGCCGACGAATACGGTGTTGATGCGATCGTCTCCGCACAAATGTTCTCCGATCAAATCAAGATTTTTTTCCTTCGCGATTCGACCCACGACGATGACCAACAATTTGCCGTCCCCGGTGTATCGCCGGCGAAAAGCGCCGTGACGGGTCGCCGCCGGCCTGAATCGATTCACATCGACCGGGTTCGGGATCACCTCGACATCGCCGAAAAAAAACGTGCGCGCCGCCTCCGCCGCCGAGTCACTCGGCGCCAACATGGCTCGGCAGTTACCATACGCTTGGCGGTCGAGAAAACGTGCGACTCTGACGCCCAGCCACCCGCCGACTCGCCCGAAGCTCTTTGAGCCGTACAACTGTGTGCACTCCGGCGTGTTCACGTGGTAACAGCCCACGCACGGTAAACGCAGTCGACGGGCCAGCCGCGCGCCGCCGACCCCGAGCGGACCTGACGTGGCAATATGAATAATCTTGCGACCCGAGATGGACTGCACGATTTCGCGAAGTTTGGTCTGACTATAATAGCCCAGAACCAAATCGCGATAAAAGGGATTCGGTAGGCGGGCTTCGGGACAAACCGTGATGACGTCTTCATCAAGTCGTTCGGCTTCGTCCAGATCACCAGCCGGGCAAAGCATGACCACGCGAACGCTTTTGGTCCGCTTGGACCAGTCTAAGAGCGTGCGGTAGAATGACCGGACCCCATTGGGGCCGAGGATGGTGTCCGCGAACACGACGATGGTAAGTCCTGCATCGGTCTTCATGGGCCGGCATTCTAGCGGAACGCGATCGGTTTGAATAGCATACGCGAGATGAACTGGTACTTCGGTTTGTGTGCTCGGCGATACGGCACCACCGCGATTTCTCCGGCTCAATACGTTAGGGAAGAGTATTAGGACCCCTCATTCCAGGAAAGTCGTGCTCCTGTCGGCTTCCTCCGTCGCGGCATACGCCATGGTCGTGTATATCCTATGGGTCGACCACACCGTCGCGTCCGCGGCCGATCAGCTTTTCTACCTTCTCTTGATGTTCAATTCCTATTTCTCAATTTCGTTTACCGAGTCACTGTACGGCGTACGTTGCCTCTCAGACGAGGCCATAAATGTGCCGCTCGGTTTCATGTACCTTGGGCTGCCCTGGCTGGCGGATCAGCCGTTCTGGTTCTTCCTCCTGATGGGTGCGTTTTTTATCCTGGCGATGTGCAAATACGTGAACTGGCTTACCCGTATTTCCGCCAACTACTTCTTACGCCGAAAAATTCTCGCCAACGGATTGGGGGCCTTGCTGGGGCTGGCGGCGGCCATGGCTATTTTATATTGGGATCGGCCCGCGAACATCGCAGTCGTCGCCACCGCCGTGTTTGCGGTGGCCAACGTGCAAACGCTGCTTATCGACCCTCTCTACCGCCACGCCCCCCCCAAGCGAGATTGATGGCCCAAGTTGGCGCGCCCCGACAGAACCCTTGAGTGAAACCAGGGCACGTCTTTCTCCAAACGATCACCCGAAAGTGCCGCGCCCCGCCGGTAAGGTACATCGTCTTGAAGCTGCCACATCGCGAAGATACGGCGTGAGAGAGAGGTTTGTCGTCCGCCGCGGGGATCAACCGCCGTCGCGAACCGCGTGGAGAAGGCTGAAAGCCATCGCGCCCGGCTGTTTGACCATCTCGAAGTCCCGGGCCGGTGACCGCACGACCGTAAAACTCGGCACCGAGGCCACCGATTCGCTTCGCCTGGTGATCTTCATCCCCACGACGGGCCGCGTAAGCGGCGAGAGCACGATCAACTCGCCGGCCTTTAGTTCACAGTTTTCCGTACCGGTCCGACGACCGGCATAATTGACCAGCACGTGGTCTCCGAGCGATCGCAATAGAGGTACCTCGCGCCGTCCCAATCTTCCCGACAAGCCGTCGGACGACGTGGGATCCGGCTCGAATACGTAAACCCAACGTTGCTCGTATACGGCATGACGCGGAATCAGGAGCGCGTCCTCCAACGGCTCGGCCGGCAGTTCCGCGCGGCAATGCATTCCGATCGAAAGCGTTGGTCGGACATCGCCGCTACCGTTGTGGAGCGTCGCCACCATGTCCATCGATCGAATCTCGACTACGAGACGTCCCGTGCGAGTTGACTCGTCGAAACGCTCGAATCGGGTGACATAGCCACGCCAGGTGAATGTCTGTCCCGGTAGTGACCAGCTTACCGTCACCTCCGGGCCGCTTGGCGTGTCCGCATTTTCTAGGGCGCCGGGTCGGA
>JADFIX010000855.1 GCA_022566435.1 Planctomycetota bacterium | reverse complement strand
CTCCGCTCCGTCGCAGGGCGGATAATTCCGTTTGGACCAATTGTCGCCTCTCCTCGCGCCCGTGCGATGGGCCGAATCCGCACCGATCCGTGCACCCGCGATAGGGGTGCAAACGCACAAGACGCTTGGGAGCCGAGTGGAATAGTACACCATCCCACCGAGTTTGGGCAGCGGACACCGCTTTCGATCCCCACCCGCAAGTTCGTCTGGATTGGCGTCGCAAGGGTTCAGATGTACCTGAATTCCTGTGGGGAACGCCTCCGGATCTGCGCGGTCTCACGGATTTCACTTTTCGGCGGCGGTCCGCCACCCCATGCCGTAGCCATCCGCTCGGAATAGCGTTGCGGCACCGGCTCGACGGGGTAACGGGATTATCGCATAATAGCCGTGGTGTGGGCGTCTCCACTGGGCGGCGCCCCTTTGAACGACTCGGTCGACGTGTGAGCCTCATCGGGTACTGCGGTGAGGACGCGCTGGCTTCTTAGACTCCTTGGCTGGGTTTGGATGCTCGCCTTTGCCGTATACCTGAATGGCGAACCCGCTACGGAGGTTCGCCTCTCGAGTGCATACGTCGTGGGAAGCGACGATGTGCCGTTGCGCGCCGACCTCTCATTCAACGACGGCATCATCACTTGTGAAAAAAGAGCCGCCGGTCCCGCCGGATTGGCCATCCTCTGGCAAGTCGAAGGATGCGGCGAGATTCTCACCGAGACCGCGCGCGTTCTTGATCGTCAGAAGCCGTACGTCCTGCAAGTGGAGTTGGCCCGCGGTCGGTTGCTCCGGGTCAGTCAAAAAATCGAAGAATGGGGTCTGTTCGACTTTGAAGGCACAGAAAAGATTCTCGAACAGTTCGTGAAGGCTCGAGACTGGCTCGTAAAAGCGTTGCAAGCGGAAACGCCCCAGCAGGCTGCCGCGAATGCCCAGCGGTCTCTTGTGCTCGCCGTGAAATCCAGCGAGGCCCTGACGAAATTTCATGCGGATATTTTTCTTAGCCGGCGCAAAGAGACCGGCGGCTGGTCGAAGCGCGTCTTCGGCTGCGCGATTCACCTGGACAAGCCGACCGAAACTGTACGCAAGCGGCTCTCGAACGCCTTCGAGTTCGTCACCGTGCCCGTCGGCTGGCGCGACGTGGAGCCCAACGAGCAGACGTTTAATTGGAAACCCCTCGATGCTTGGGTGGAAGCCCTGACCAAACATCGTATCCCGATCAAGGGGTCGGCTTTGCTCTCTTTCCACGAACGTCACGTGCCGGATTGGTTGTATATTTGGGAGCACGACTTCGATACGATCCGCGATTTGGCATTCGAACAAGCCCGACGGGTCATCAATCGCTACAGTCAGTATATTCAAATGTGGGACGTCATTAGCGGCATCCATGCGACGAACTGTTTTTCCTTCAGCTTCGAGCAACTGATGGAACTCACGCGGATGGCGGCGGCCATCGCCAAGCAGAGCGCCCCGAATTGCCACGCCATCATCGATCTCATTGCACCGTGGGGTGAATATTACGCCCGAAATCAGCGTACGATACCGCCTCTGCTTTACGCCGACATGGTCGCCCAGAGTGGTGTCAACTTCGATGCCTTCGGTCTTCAGTTTCATTTCGGCACGCCGGCTGACGGCACGTGCGTGCGCGACATGTTCCAGATTTCGTCCGTCCTCGACTCGTTCGCCAAGCTGGGCAAGCCCCTGCACATCACCGCCGTGCAGGTGCCGTCGGACATCGTCCCCGTTCGAAGTCCAGCCAATGAGGGCACCGAGATCACGCTCGACGGCGGACGGTGGCACGACGAGTGGAGCGAGCAACTGCAAGCGGCTTGGCTGAAAGAGTTTGTGGCCGTCGCACTCAGCAAGCCCTTTATTGAGTCCGTGACTTGGGGTACGTTGGCCGACCATCCCGAACAGACCATACCGCACGCCGGCTTGCTACGAGCCGATTTGGTGCCTAAGAAAGCCTACAATACTTTGAACAAGATGCGGTCCGACCTTATGAGCACCGGGCGAAAGCCGACAGGCAAGACAGTCCTATGACCACCTCATGCCGCGAGAATGACGCTGCCTCCGAAAACGAGGCCGCCAAAATTCCGGGCCCCGATGCCGTGACCGGAATGTCGATTGATAGTCAAGCGATGACATTGTCCGCACTCGCCTTGGTCATCATGGCAGCACAAGCGGTGCACTTGGGTGTAAACCGAGGTGGCCGCACCACAACGGAGACCGTTTGTTCCACCATCGACCCGAATCAGGCACCATGGTACGAGTTCACGGCTCTTCCGCGCATCGGCGAATCACTGGCCAGACGCATTACGGCGTATCGCACGGAAGCGGCGCGCCGCCCCGACGACGGCGCCCAAAGTCCCGTATTCCACAGCGCGGCCGATCTCGACGACGTGCGCGGCATCGGTCCCAAGACCGTATTGAGGATCGCCCCGCATCTACGATTCGATTAACACGACCGCAATAAATCGTCATGCATTCGTACCGCAGGCATCTTGCCTGCCACCCCATCGCAACGCCTTCAGGCGAGATGCCTGCGCCGTCCGCTCGAGGGTGCCATGTGGTGCCATGGCACCCTTCATTC
>JADFIX010000854.1 GCA_022566435.1 Planctomycetota bacterium | reverse complement strand
GGACGAAACCGACTTCAACGACCAGGATCTCAAGATTCTACAGGTCTTCGCCACGCTGGCCGCCGGTGCCACGCAAAATGCAAGAACCCACCACGAACTCAAACAACGCTTTGCCGGGCTGCGCGACTCGGTGATGAAGCGAAAGGAGATTCTCGGCGACTCAGCCGTCTGGCGCAATACGATCACCCTGTGCGACCGCGTGAGCCGTAGCGGCGCCACCGTCCTGCTTCTCGGCGAAACGGGCACGGGAAAGGAATTGATCGCCCGATACATTCACAACACGTCGCCCCGCCATGACGCGGCGTTTGTGGCCGTCAATTGCGCCGCGCTAACGGAAACGCTGCTCGAAAGCGAATTGTTCGGACACGAAAAGGGTTCGTTTACCGGGGCACACGCGCAACGACGTGGGTGGTTCGAAGTGGCCAACGGCGGCACCCTATTCCTGGACGAAATCGGTGAGATCAGCCGCGCGATGCAGGCCAAGCTCCTCCGTGTGTTGCAAGAAAAACGCTTCGTGCGCGTGGGCGGTACCAAGTCCGTCTCCTGCGACACCCGAGTCATCGCGGCCACGAACCGTCATCTCAAGCACTTGATGATTGACGGTATGTTCCGGGAAGATTTGTACTACCGCATTAGCGTTTTTCCAATCAGCTTACCGTCGTTGCGGGAGCGCCGTGAGGACATTCCCATCTTCGTCGATGCGTTCGTCAAGACCTCTGCCAGCGACTGCAATATCGCGGCCCTCGGCGTCGCCGCGGATACCATGGATCTCTTTCTGAGCTATCATTGGCCCGGTAACATTCGCGAATTGCAGAACGTGATTGAACGGTCCGTGCTTATGTCCGACGGTGATACGCTGCTCCCAGAGCACTTGCCGGCGGACATTCTCGAAACCGCCCACATCGAAGAATCCGATCAACCCAGTTCGGAGCTTTCCCGCCACGAAAAACAAATGATTGTCAACTCTCTCGAGCATCACGGATGGAACCAATCAAAGGCCGCACGTGCCTTGGGCATCACGCGGTACCACATGCGACATCGCATTAAGAAATACGCCATTCGCAAACCTAGCAACATCGTGGAAGCGGATTAGCCACGATCGCGCGGCACGCTATTCTTTGATTGCGCCGTGGCGTTTGCAGATCTCGATCAGGCGATCGACTGAAATCGCCTCGAGCGTGCGCCCTTTGTACTACTAACCATCGATTTCTTCGCTGCGCGCTAATATTTTTCACGCAGCGTTGACCAGTTTGTCTCGACATTTCGTAATTGCACCGGCAAAGTGATCTTCGTAAGGGGAGCCGCGAATGAACGCGAATTGGCGTCCGTTCGCGTGGATTGGCGTGGATTGGCGTTATTTCGTGCTTTGCACACTAACGTTCGATTTTTTCCCGCCCCGCGAAGATTCTTGGTTGCGCCCAAAGGCCGCGCAGTGCCTCGATCGTGACGGCTCGTGAACGGCTGTTTGGGATCGCCTCTCTGGCGGCTTCACAGGTAGCTCGGATAAGAAGACCCAGCAGGGTGCCCCATCCTTGCGAAGCAAGGGTGGGGGACAGCTCCATCCGCGTGCACGGTACCCCCGACATTATCACCGTCCCCCACTCTGCGGGGGTACCGAAGGATAGGGCACCCGGCGGGGCACGGGTTGACGCGCGCGGAAACGGGTCGGAATCGATGTCCTGGAGGCATCAGGGGCTGAATTGGCATCCCCGCGCGCCGGGAGATCAGGCACGAATCGCGGCTAGAAAGGTCATTTCGCTTGAATCGGGTGGTTCGTTTGGATATGATTGCAGCTTGACATACGATAGCCGGGAAATGTCCGAGGGTATAGGAGAACTCAAGATGCGTACTACTCACCGACTCGTGTATGTGTTGCTAGCCGCGTACGTCGGCGTCATGGTTATGCCATGTGAAGCCAGGGCGGCGCCGCGCGATCACACCAACTTCGGCAGAGTGTGTTTCAAAAACAACGGCCCAGGCGCGATCGAGGTCAAAAAAATTACATTCAAGAATGGGGCAGCGATCGTTGGAAGCGCGACACCGAACGTAAGAGTGGCGGCTGGCACGAAAAAATCTTTTACGTTAAAGTTGACCGGCACCCACAACGCGATATCAGTCGAAACGGCGGCGGTGGCCTCCGACCGTGGTACTTGCGTCAACGACTTCGACTGGCCGACTTGCCAGACATTTACTTGTGTCGGGCGAGTCATCGATATTTCTGAGCCCAATGGGTGTGTGGATTGCAGCGTACCGACCGTTTCCGAATGGGGCCTGATTGCCATGATCCTGCTGGTCTTGACCGTGGGAACGGTTGTGCTCACCATGCGACGTCGGCTGGCAGCGGTGTAGAGGAGTTGCGGACTTCATCGCGCGGCAAAGCGCCCGCGAATACGGGCGACGACGTGGATTCCACCGGTGCCATACGACTGTTAACAAACCGGGCGCTGCTCGTTGGGCAGCGCCCGTTTTTTTTGACCATTGCCAGCGATGTTCGTTCAATCTCGTCTTCGGTTGAAATCGATGCACGGGCGTTGTGAACGGCGGAGGCCAATGGAAACGGCAGCACCGCCTACCCGCCACCG
>JADFIX010000853.1 GCA_022566435.1 Planctomycetota bacterium | reverse complement strand
ATTTCTACGAGAATATACATGACTACGTTTTGCGCTTTGCAGATCCTCCAGAAACGCCGTTCTCAAGCCTGCAAGGCCCAATTTCAATGCAGAATCAGCCTCGCCAATGCTCGGAACTTCGGGCTAGCGACTCTTGTAGAACAAAGATGGCTGACACCCCGGGCTACAGACCTTCGCCGCGCCGCAGCTGTATCATAAAACCTAATCGCCGCGGTCGGCAGATTTACCACCCATTTGGGGGTGCACCCATACCAGCACCATCGCCCCGCCTTTTGACGCCCATCGTCGTTCTTGGTATCGTCAAATACGATTACGCCATCAACATTCGGCATTCGGGCCCACGAGGCTTCGCCTCTTTCGAAAAGGATCAGATCAATGGACACGGCTTCTGTGGAACAAACCGACTCGGCTGGTTCGGCCGTGCGCACCGCCGCTTTTGTCTACGGTGCCGTTTGTTACGCCCTCTTTTTGGGCACTCTTCTTTATGCCGCCGGATTCGTCTGCGGTTGGTTCGTTCCCCGAACCATCGATAGCGGTAAGTCGGACCCGACTCAGCGGGCTTTGCTCGTCAACATCTTGCTTCTCAGCGTTTTCGCCGTTCAGCACAGCGTTATGCCCCGACCGTGGTTCAAGGCCCGATGGACGCGCATCGTGCCCAAGCCGATCGAACGCAGCACGTACGTGTTGTTTACCTGTTTGATTCTCGGCACGCTGTTCTGGCAGTGGCGGACGATCCCGAGCGTGATCTGGCAGGTCGACCAAGCCTTTTTCTGGTGGGTGCTCACGATACTCTCGGCGTGCGGCTGGCTGCTGGTGCTCTATTCCAGTTTCCTGATCGATCATTTCGAGCTGTTCGGGTTACGCCAGGTCTACGAATTCGCCCGCAATCGTTCCATCGCGAAACCGACGTTCGTCACCCCAAGGCTCTATCGCTGGGTCCGCAATCCACTCATGTTGGGTTTCTTGATCGCCTTCTGGGCGGCGCCGGTCATGACGGCCGGCCACTTGCTCTTCGCCATCGTCACCACGGGTTACATCTTCGTGGGGATCAACCTCGAAGAGCGGGACAACATGACCATGCTCGGCGATGAATACCGCAGCTACCGCACCCGCACGCCGATGATTCTCCCCCAACCACCGAAATAATATGACGGGACAGCAGCACGGCTTTTCCAATTACGCGTCCGCACTATAATACCGCCCATCGTTTCGATCGGTTGGTTGAACGGATCCGCGCCTATGCCCTACCGAAGTATGAGCCTGGAGGAATTCGCCAAGCACGTGTGCATGGACGCCCGTGACTTGCGAAAAATGGCCGAGGACGGCGAACTGCCGGCCCATAAGGTGGCCGGCAAGTGGCGATTTCACCGGGCCCACGTCACGGAGTGGCTGCAACAGCGGATGCCGACGCTTGCCGAAGACCACCTCATGGCCCTCGAGAAATCGCTGGGAAGCTCGGGCGACCGCGACGCGGAAGAAGAGAATGCCATCGTGACGGGCCTGATCGGCGTCGACGGCATCGACGACCACCTCCCCGCCCGCACGCGAGATTCCGTGTTGCGCGAACTGGTGAAACTGGTTGAACGGACCGATCTTCTCTTCGACGAAGGCGGTTTGCTGGAGGCCCTCGAACAGCGTGAGGCCCTGTGCCCCACCGCGTTGCCCAATGGGGTCGCCATCCCCCATCCTAGACAGCCGATGCCTTATGCCACGGCGGAGCCGCTGATTTGCGTCGGGCGCGTGCCGTCCGGCATCGCGTACGGCGCGCCCAACCACAGCATGACGAAACTCTTCTTTCTCATCTGCTGTCACGACGACCACGAACATCTTCACGTGCTGGCACGACTGATGCGTATCCTGGACGACACGATCGTCCAGAACCTGCTCGACGCCGAATCACCTGTCCAGTTATTGGAAACATTGATCGCCAAAGAAGAGGCCGTCATGAAGCAACTGGCAGCCCATTGAGAAATGCAGACTGGCCGTGCGACCGCCTTGCCAGCCGGTCTCTTGCGGTCCAGGCAGAAGGCCGGTCACACATTCTTTTTCCCCGGGCTGCTGCCCTCCGAGATCGACTTAATAATCAAATTGTTCATATTCCGTTCGTCGTAAACAACCGAGAGAGGGGGAAAAGAGGCACGATCCACGGATTCACCGCTACAAAAGCCGTTTTCGCTTGAATCGAGTGGGGCATCTGGGTACGATGGCGGTGGAGGTTGAGACTGGGAATCCACCTCTGCAACGAAGGAAGCAATTCTCATGAGACTGAAAGTTGGGATGAAGGTGATCACCAACGGGCTACGGTTTCGTGTCGGGATGTTACTGGCGTTTGGGCTGATCTGGACGAGCGCGGCGCCGGGATACGATCCGCTGTTCCCCGGCGCTCAATACCCCGCCGGCGACGGGCCCCAGTCAGTAGCGATTGGCGATCTGGACGGCGACCAGGTGCTCGACCTTGCCGTGGCGAATTCCAGGAGCGACAACGTCTCGGTGCTGCTAGGGGTCGGCGACGGGACGTTTGCCGCCGAAATGCACTACAGCGCCGGCGATGGCCCTGTATCCGTAGCGATCGTCGACCTGGA
>JADFIX010000852.1 GCA_022566435.1 Planctomycetota bacterium | reverse complement strand
AATGCCCACGATGCCGGGAGGCAGTGCGAACGTGAAGCTTCCCGCGACCATCTCGCCTGAAAACGTCGTTGCGATTTGCGACAGCAGAGAGCAATTGCCCCTCGATCTGGCGCCTCGGGCAGTCGAAATCGGCACCCTTCCAACCGGCGATTACAGCGTCAAAGGTTTGGAGCACGTCGTGGCTATCGAGCGGAAATCACTCGGCGACCTGTTGAGCTGCATCGGCACCGAACACGATCGCTTCGAAAAACAAGTGATGCGCCTTTTGGCCTATGACGTTCGCTGTCTGGCGATCGAAAGCTCGTGGTCGGAACTCGAGCGTGGCGAGTGGCGATCGAAGGTGCAGCCGGCGGCGGCGATCGGTTCGCTTTTGAGCTGGCAAGCGCGCGGTCTGCCTCTGATGTTGTGCGACAACCACGAGCGAGCAGGGCGGTATGTGTCGCGGCTGCTGTTCATTAGCGCGCGTAGAAAGTATCGCGAGGCTCGTGGATTGTTGACAGAGGCGACGGATCGCCAGGGGGTGACCGCGTGACAACGGAAACCCAACAGCGCGGCGCCATCCTCGCCGAACGTCTCGGAATCGCGGTGATCGGGACCGAGGGCCACGATCGGAAAGCCGCTTGCATCGCCTGCAATTCGTCTGATGGATTGCGCATCGACCAGACCGCCGGCAAGGCATGGTGCTTTGTATGTGAAACGCGATGGTCCCCGTTTGACTTGGCGAAAGCTTGCATCGGTGAACCCATCGCCATCGACCTCATGGTCGAAATCGGCGAATTCGAGCCACGTGACGGGAACGGCCGGCCCCGCGAAGACCTTGTTGCGACCGTCGCCCGATTGAAGCGCATCCCCGTCGAATCACTCAAAGTCTATGGGGCGCGCCCGGACATATGAGGGGTAAGGCCCCGGTGTGCCGCATCCCAGTCTATAACTCGAAAGGCGAGCAGCACAGCTACTTCGATCTTCCTAGGGACGGCGGCAAGGGATGGTTCAAACAGGGGGTTGGCAATTCGGGAATCTTCCTTCCTGGTCGGCTGCCTCAGCCGGGAGAGCATTGGATTGTCGCCGAAGGACCAAAGGACCCGTCGGCACTTCATGCCTTGGGGTTCAATGCCCTGGGGATGAACACCTCGAAGCTCGCAGCAAAATACGCGCGTCTGCTGCGCGGTGTTGATGTGCTGATCTTCCCAGACCTGGACCGCGCCGGCGAGGATGGAGCCAAGACGACGGCAGCGCGCCTTCACGGTGTCGCCCGATCGGTGCACATTGCAACCCTTCCGGCCGAATTCAAAGAAAAAGATGGCGCCGACGTTCGCGATGTCCCGGCCCTGAAGGACGGAGAATCTTTGTTGCGCCAAGCCATGACCGACGCGAGGGAATGGAAACCGACACCGGAGATTGCAGAGTCCGACGGCGTTCCTTCCTTGCTGAATCCACGTGAGCGGACGGACACGGCAAATGCCGCGCGGTTCGCAAATCTACATTCCAAAGGCATCCTGTTCGCCGGCCCCTGGAGCGAGTGGTTGCTCTGGGACGGGCAGCGTTGGCCGACCATCAAGCCGGTCTTCCAAGCGACCCTACTGGCGGGCCAATATCGCTTTTCGCCGCTACGCCGCATCCATGGGTACAAGGACACCTACGAAATCTGGCACGCGCTCGATTCGCTTGTCCTGAAAGCCATGGCCATTGTTCTGCAACGACGCCTGGCTCCGCAGCTTTCCCAATGCTGTCACCATTTGGCTGGCCATGCAGGAGCGAAGGGGGCCGTACGGGCGGTGGCCAAGCAGTTAAGTGCCAACAAATTTGTGTTTCGTACCGATGTGAAAAGCTACTACGCCAGCATCGACCACCAGGTGCTGCTCGATCGCTTGGCGAACGTGATCGGCGACCGCCGCGTGTTGGCATTGCTGCGAGGTTACCTCTGTCGCACGGTTTACGACGGTGGGTTTTATGAAGACGTGCAATGTGGCATTGCGTTGGGTTGTCCGCTGTCACCGCTGATGGGTGCGTTGTACCTGAGCGAACTCGACCACGCGATGGAGGCCAGGGGGCTGTTCTACGCGCGTTTTATGGACGACTGGGTCATCCTGTCCCCATCACGCTGGAAACTGCGAAATGCCATCGCCATCGTGAATCCGCTGCTGGAGAAGCTGAAAGTGAAACAGCATCCGCGGAAGACGTTCATTGGACGCATCAGCCGCGGCTTTGATTTCTTAGGATATCGGTTTTCGCCGTCCGGCCTTGGCATTGCCCAGCCGACGGTCACATGGTTTGTCGAGCGTGCTCGTCGGCTTTATGAGCAAGGTGCGGATGCGATCCGCATTGATGAGTACGTTCGACGGTGGTGGAAGTGGGTGAGGGGCGGAATCGATTCGGCACTCGCGGAGAGCGTAGGCCCGTTCGTGACCATGGTGGGCGGAGGTGTTGTGCTCGTCTCCAATGGTTTCCAGCCGAGTAAAGAACTGCGACCGCTCTTCTACCGCCCTTCGAAAACCGAAAACAGGATCTGACCCCACCAACTGCCGCACGGATCTTTCTCAGTCAGCCTGTGCAAACCCCCCAGACCCCGGGCGTGCCCACAGA
>JADFIX010000851.1 GCA_022566435.1 Planctomycetota bacterium | reverse complement strand
AGGTACGTGCGTCGTTCGACAAACCAACCGACGCCACTCTACCCGTGTACTCGGCAGAAGTAAACTCCGATTGCGGCCTTGGTCGGCTGCGGGGACCTCTGCCGGTGCATCAGCAGCACCGTCCCAGAGACAAGAGGTCGCGGGAGCGGCTTTTACATTATCCTTGACCGTAACCCACCGAACAGCAGGGACTTATCCCCCATGTTGCATAAATCCAAGGCCGCAGCTGGCTGAAATCGCGGAATCTTCCGGCGAATCGTAGTCGTTTGCAGTCCGTCCACAGGTGTTGGCAAACCTCACGTTGGGGGAGATTTGCCGACCGGGTGATCGGCGCCGCGAGAACCCATAAGTTCCATGAGACAATGCCATATTTATGACACTTTGTATTTGCCAAGATGAACCATCTCGGTATGATGTGCACGTCAGCAAACACACACAACCATACCAAGAGGTTCATCACCATGAAGCATAGCAGAAAAAACGTCGAACGCAAGGCCCACGCGATCCCCAGCATCAAATTCGAGCAGCAACAACTCACTTCCTTCGCAGGACTTGTGATTCTCCAGCGCTTTTTTGCCGCCATCGGCTTTACGGCGAGCTTGGCGCGCTGCTTTCGGCACGTCCGCATCGGCAAGGTCTATGGCCGGGCCACCGTCTTTCTCCAACTGATCATCCACCTGCTGCTCGGCTATCGCGACCTCCGCGAGAGCGCCTACCACCGCGACGATCCGATGGTCAAACGCGTGCTGGGCCTCAAGCGTCTGCCCGACGTAGCCACCCTAAGCCGGATGCTCAAAGATGCCGACCAGAAGAGCGTCGAGCGACTGCGGCGACTTCTGCGCCGGCTGGTCGTGGATCGTCTTCGGGAACTGGCCCTGTCGCGCATCACGCTCGACTTCGATGGCTCGGTGCAGTCGACCGGTCGCCGCGCCGAAGGCACAGCCGTGGGATTCAACAAGAAGAAGAAAGGCGCTCGCAGTTACTACCCGCTCTTCTGCACGATCGCCCAAACATCGCAGGTACTGGACTTTCTTCATCGCAGTGGAAACGTGCACGACTCGCGCGGCGCCGGGGCGTTTATCGCTGAATGTATTGGCCTGATTCGCGAGGCGCTGCCGACAGCGGTGATCGAGGTGCGTACAGACAGCGCGTTTTTCAGTGACGAGTTGGTGACTCTTTTGCGAGGTCATCGCGTGGAGTTCACCCTGTCGGTGCCGTTCGAGCGTTTCACCCGGCTCAAGGGGATGATCGAGGCCCGCAGGCGCTGGCGAACCTTCGACGTGGATCGTTCGTTCTTCGAGAGGCTCTGGAAGCCGAAGTCCTGGGAGCAAGCGTATCGGTTCGTGTTCATCCGCACCCGGGCGAAGAAGCAGCGGAAAGGGCCGGTGCAGTTGGACCTGTTCGTGCCGTATGAGTACGGGTACGAGTTCAAGGTGATCATCACCAACAAGCATGTCGGCGTGGGCACGGTCCTGCGATTTCACGAGGGCCGCGGAGCGCAGGAGGGGATCTTCGGCGAACTCAAGACGCATTGCGCAATGGGTCATGTGCCGGTGCGTCGACGTCTTGGGAATCAGATGTACCTGCTGGCCGGTCTCTTTGCGCACAATCTTGTCCGCGAATTGCAGATGCAGACCGAAAAGCAATCCCGCAGCACAACCGACAACCGCGCGGCTTTATGGGTATTTGAGCAGGTCGACACGGTACGCAAGACGCTATTGCAGCGTGCCGGGCGTTTGACCCGTCCAAGCGGCAAGCTCACACTGACCATCAGTGGAGGGAGAAAGTTGAAAGAGAAACTCCTCGGCATGCTCGACCGCCTACGCCCCGCGGCGTGACCCAAATCGGTCAGGTTTATGCAACGTTGGGGTTCAGTATCCGATATTCCTTGCCGATGAGAGCGACGCCGGAGATGTATCGCTCGGAGTCAGACACAGAGTCCTGATCATCACTGCTTCGACAGGCCGAACGTTAGCGAAAGGACGGATCACATGGTCACCGTGGGTATGAACTACGAAATCATCGAGGGTAAGGGGCCGGAGTTCGAAGCGGTCTTTGGTAAAGTGCTCACGATAATGCAGGCGATGTCCGGCCACAGCGAGTCGCATCTGTACAAGGACACCGCCAACTCCAACTCCTACCTGATTCTCTCGGAATGGTCCGATGAGGGTGCATTCCAGGCGTTTACCGAGTCCGAACAGTTCAAGAACGTCGTGGATTGGGGCAAAGAAAAAATCCTGAGCACCAGGCCCAAACACGAGATCTACGGGGCGGGGAGTTTCAGCAAAGGGACTTGTCCGGCAGATGCGCATTAGGGCGGTCTCGATCGCGGATTGTCCGGGGTCGGAACGTCGAAACGACGGGACAAAGGCCTTGAAGTCTAAAGTCTAAAGTCTAAGGTCTAAGGTCAAAGGTCAAGAGTTCCGAGCGTGGACTCTCGACTTTTGACCTTCGACTCTTGACCTTCCTCCGAGGGTAACGGTCGGGAGAAGGAATCGCGGCAACGATGCCTCTGCAAAGCACAATACTCCGCCGTGGCGCCGGCTATGTCGATCTGGCACGCCGCTTCCACGACTTAAAGCGCAG
>JADFIX010000850.1 GCA_022566435.1 Planctomycetota bacterium | reverse complement strand
TGACGGTCATGCGCGAACGCGGTGAAACCGGCATCGAGCAAAAGCAGTACCACCTGGAAACGGTGGCCAGTCGCCGGGCGTCGGGATAGGAATTTCGAAGGTGCCGGCAAGTTCGGCCGTGCGTTCATGAGGGTGTGTGGGATCGATGACCAAGGCGACTGAACAAGTGGCGTCGGACAGCAATCGCGGCCTGCGGGATCGTCGTGTCGGAACAGTGGTTTCCATCAGCGGCGACAAAACGATCAAGGTGCGGTTCGACTTTTCGTTCATGCACCGAAAGTACGGAAAGTATATCCGCCGATCGACGAGTCTGCATACGCACGACGAGAAGAACGAGGCCAAAGTGGAAGACGTCGTGGAAGTGATCGCTTGTCGTGCGCTCTCCAAGACGAAACACTGGAGACTGACGAAAATTATTCGGACGGCGTAAGGCGACAGTTGCGGTGGGCGCCCTGGTGCCGCCCGAGCCTGATCGGAAAATGCCATGATTCAGATGCAGACCATGGTCGATGTCACGGACAATACGGGCGCCAAGCGCGCTATGGTGTTCAATGTCTATAAAGGCAGTACGTCGCGCCACGGCAAGAAACGACTGAAGACTGCGAAGATCGGTGATATCGTACTCGTGGCCGTCAAGAAAGCGCTGCCCAATAGTGATTTTTCGGGCGGCACCGATCGCGGGGACCGCTCGAAGCGCCGGAAGGCGCGTGCGGTCGTTGTTCGCACGAAGCACCCCACGCGGCGCGCAGACGGGAGCTACGTGCGATTCGATACCAACGCGGTGGTGCTGATCGATGAGAAGGGCGAGCCGCGGGGTACGCGCATCTTCGGGGCGGTCGCCCGGGAGTTGCGTGAGAAGAATTTCATGAAGATCGTTTCGCTGGCAGAGGAAGTTATCTAGCGCGGCGTGCGGCATTTGGCGCGCGACGGTGGACAAGGTTGATCCCATGGCCGTGAAGATTCGAAAAAATGACATGGTTGTCGTGATTACAGGCGACCACCGCGGGGCGCGAGGCAAGGTGCTGAAAGTCGATGTGCGGGCCGACCGCGTGATCGTGGAAGGGGTGAACATGGTGTACCGCCATGTGAAGCCCACGAGACGCAACCCGCAGGGTGGACGGCTCCAGAAGGAGGCACCGTTACGGATTTCGAACGTCCTCCCGTATGACACCGCGGCAGGGAGAGGCGCCCGCATCCGCTTCGAGGTGGAACGAGATGAACAGGGCAAAGTGTCCCTGAAGCGAAGAATGACCATCCGAGGTACGAATTTACACACGCTCACAAGGGCGGAACGGGCGACCCGCAAGGCATAGACCGGTCGACGCGTGCAGAGGAGTTTGCGATTCATGGCCAGGCTGCAAGATCAATACAAGAGCGAAATCGCAGCGAAGCTCAAAGATGATTTGAAGATCGAGAATCCCATGGCGGTGCCTCGGCTAAGCAAGGTGGTCGTGTCCATGGGGACCGGTTCGCCGATGATCGACAAGAATCGTTGCGAGACGGCCGCGGCCGACCTGGCCCGGATCACCGGGCAGAAAGCGCAGATTCGCAAGTCGCGAATCGCTGTCTCGAATTTCAAGACCCGCCGCGACATGGCGGTGGGGTGTCGTGTGACGTTGCGAGGTAAGCGGATGTTCGAGTTTGTGGACCGCCTGATCAATACGGCGATTCCCCGACTTCGCGACTTCCGCGGATTGAACCCCCGGAGTTTTGACGGTCGAGGGAATTATTCAATGGGCGTGCCGGACCAAACGATCTTTCCGGAAATCGATTTAGCCAGCATGCCGACGATTCAGGGCATGAACATCACTTTTGTCACCACGGCACGAAGCGACACGGAGGGACATGCGTTGTTGAAAGAATTGGGTATGCCGTTCAGGCGTGCGGAAGGGCAGAGGGATAACTGATGGCGACCAAGGCGTGGGTGGCGAAAGCAAAAAGAGAGCCGAAGTTTTCGTCGCGGCATGTGCGGCGGTGCCAGCTGTGCGGTCGTTCGCGAGCCGTGTACCGCAAGTTTCAAATGTGCCGTATTTGTTTTCGGACTTTGGCGCTGGAGGGTGTGATCCCCGGCGTACGCAAAGCAAGCTGGTAGGCTTGCGACCAAGCCGATCGCGAGGTTTGGGAATCTGTCGGAAGGTGTAGACGATGTGGTCTGATCCGATCGCCGATATGTTGACCCGGGTGCGAAACGCCGTGCGCGTGCGGCGTCCCGAGGTATTGATTCCGTCATCCAAGATCAAAGTCGGCATTGCCCGGGTCCTCAAGGAGGAAGGGTACATCGAGGGATTCGACGTAATAGAGGATGGCAGGCAGGGATTGCTCAAGATTCGGCTAAAATACGGCCCGCGGGGTGAGAAGATCATCCACCGGATCGAACGCGACTCGAAGCCGGGTTGTCGGGTTTACCGGAAAGCGACCGATTTGCCGCGCGTGCTCGACGGGTTGGGGTTTTCGATGGCAGACCGCCAGAAGGACGTGACCGTGCTCTCAGGCGGCGAAGGATCGCGGGTCGCGCTTGCGAGCCTGATGTTGCAGCCGGTCGACCTGTTGATCCTCGACGAGCCGACGAACCACCTCGATCTGCCGGGGA
>JADFIX010000849.1 GCA_022566435.1 Planctomycetota bacterium | reverse complement strand
GGGCGTCTCATAGCCCGCGTCGATCAGCAGCCTCCGAGCTGCCTCCGGATCGTGACGCAAGCCCTCCGGCGGGTCGTAGCCCTCTATCGCGCCGCGCGGCACGAACGAAGCGGCGACCCGATCACCTCGCCCTAGCACATTCTTCACGATCGTTTCCCGGTCGGTGGCGAGCGTAAAGGCGCGACGGACGCGGACATCCACGAACGGGTTGCGCCGTCCGTAGACCGAATCGCTTTGGCAATTGAAGTTTAGAAAGTAAGTGGCAAGCGTGCGGCACAAGTGAAAATCCTTGCGCTCACCGGTGCGCGCCAGTCGGACGATCTCGTGATCGTAGGGCACGTCCATGGCGGGCAAAAAGTCGACATCGCCCGCCTCGTAGGCCATGATCGCCGCACTGACGTTCTCATAGACCGCCATGTCGATCGTACGACAAGCAATTTCCTCGGCGGCGCGATAATAGGCATTGACCTCGAGTCGCATGCGACGCTTGAACCGCCATTGCGACAAGCGGTACGGACCGTTGGTGATCAAACCGGGATAACCGTTTCGGTGAAAGTCGGGTTTGGTCCACTGCGGATCGTAGACCACCAGCCCTTGCGCGGTCAGCGGCGCGCCGCGATGATACTCGCGAAGCAGCTCGATGCTCTCGTGGCACGGGAGGAATGTCGCAAAAGCCGCGAGATCCAAAAAGTATGGACATGACCGGGCCAAATGAATCCGCAACGTCCGCTCGTCGACGACGGTAAGTCCGACTCGCCCAAACCGCTCGTCGAGCGCCGCGACGTGCTCATCAAACAAACTGTCGGCCAGGGTGGACCAATCGACGGAAAGTGAGTTCAAGGTCCCAGCGAACGATTGCCAAGCGGCATCGTCGTCGCTCTCGGCGGGAACCACAGTTCTCTCGGACCGCACGTCGAGAATCCGTTCGATCGTCCGATGTTTCACCAGCGATTTCGCCTGCTTTGCTTCTATCGCCACGCCATCGCGCAATCGAGACAATGCGGCCAAGACGGTAACTGAATCGAGCCGCCAGCGCACGTACTCCGCCGCACCGTCGATGTAGTCGGTAAAGAAGAAAAGATAGTCCGCGGCCGTGCCGGGCTCCATCGCGCGTCGCCAACCGCGCACGAAGTCTCGTGCGGTCACCGGATCACCGTTGGACCATCGGGCGTCGGAACGAATCGAAAACGTGTAGGTCAAGCCGTCGTCTGAGACGCGCGGCGGAAACAAGGCGGCGCCTTCGACCGGTGCGGTCGTTTCGGGATGAGATGTGGTGAGCCCTTCCCAGATATTCATCGCAATGCGTAAGTCTTGCGACCAACTCATCCGTGCGGGATCGAGTGTGTGAATACCGGAGGGGTTCACGTACACGAAGTCCGCGCGGGAATCCACGGACGCGGAGGCGTAGATCGCAACGATACCGGCTAATGCGACGACGCACACCGATAGAATTCGAAAAATCATGCCCCCCACCCTGTCGAGCGGGGTCCATCGGGATGAATCAACTGATTTGCCGGCCACCCATCCATGAGTGTCGATCCCAGGCTTTCAAAAGGGGGCGTCTCCAGGCTCCCAGCAAAGGAAACATAAAACAAAAGGGCCCGCGCCGCCAGCCCGCGGCGTCCAAACGGGTCCGCGTCAGGTTTGTCGGTAGATTCCTGAACCGAGCCCGGAGCGCAAGCGACGGGTGTCTCTTCCCACCCGAGCGGATACCCCGCGCTGGCGCTTGGGGCTCGGATCAGCGGTTACCCGGTTCGCGAAATGCGGTCCTACGGCGCCCCGATCGGCACGTTCCACGGTTCGGCGTTAAGCACGCCGGGCGTTTGCGCGTCAGGGTCACCGACCCACTTGTACGCTTCTAGCAATATCGCCGCGCGTTGCCCGTGGCCACCCTGCTCCATTTCGGCACGGACACGGACGCCGTTTCCGCCGCCGACCAGGAACTCCAGGATCGCCTCGATTCCGTGAAGACGTCGCTCCAGCGCGTCCTTCTCGTAATAATCCTTCAGGTTTTCCACATTGTAACGCTGTGCATCGGACCTCAACAAGATAGCAAGCCTGCGGACGAGTTGCACTTTTTGCGACTGGCTGAGGGCGCCAGTGATTGCGCGAAGTCGGAAGAACTCGACGAGTTCGACCTCAGCGAATTGCTTGAAAACGGCCGGTCCGCCGCGCACCGCGAGCCGTTTGTCCAGAATCTCCAAAAAGACATCGAAGACCAGCGCGGCTTGCCTTTCATAGCCTAAGGCCAGATAGATTTGCGTGATCACTCCAGAATCTGTTTCATTCGCGCCCAATTGGCGAAGCGCCTGCACGACCTGCTGCAGCTTCGCGCTGTCTCGTTCGATCACCGACTGCAGCTTCGACAATCCCCTCAAGCATATTGCCCGGGTGCCCACGTCATTCACCGCCAGCCCGACGAATAGTGCGTCGACTGCCTCGATCCGATTGAAATCGACCAACACCGTCGCCAACCCCTTTGCCACCAGGCTCGACACATTGGCCTGGGCGAACTTCGCCCTGGCCACCGTGCTCGTTTGCAGGACCAGTTCGGTCTTGAAGTTGGGCGTATTTTTCCTGTTTGAATACTG
>JADFIX010000026.1:6470-12738 GCA_022566435.1 Planctomycetota bacterium | reverse complement strand
GGCGTCTCAGCAAAGACTATGAAGGACTGACTGACACGAGCGAGGCAATGATCTATCTCGCGATGATCAACCTCATGGCTCGACGCCTGAGTTATGCATGAAATGACCTTTTTATACACGCTCTTACGCTCATACACCTTCTTTGCAAGAGATTCGAGGTCCGTCCACTGTTCGAGTCCTGCCAGACGAAAACAAGCAAGTAGCTCAACCGTGTCCTTCGATTCTGTCTTACATTTCTTCTTGTACCAATCATTCCATACGTCGGACGCTACCTTCTCAAGCATCTTTGGCAATCCTGTCAACATGTCTCGCGAAGTTGTGCCGGACTGTACCACGCGGTATAGCAGCTCAAGCACTTGTCGGGAGTGGCCGAGTTGTGTCTTGAGACGCGCCATTCTTAGACACGCGAAAATGTTATCTGGATCTCGGCGAAGTACGCTTTCGTAGTATTTTTGTGCTTTCGCTCTGTCGGCTGCGCAAATCCATCCAAGAAGATTGCCCTCAGCGCGCTCGAGATCATAGCGTCTACGAACATCGTTGATCTTTCGGCGAGCATCGTCAATTCGATTGCATTGCACAAGGCTGTACACATATGGCTGCAGCGCGGAAGGGCGCGACCGAGCCGTAGGTGCAAGTTTCTCAAATGCCTCGACCGCCTTCGCAAACTTGCCTTGATACACAAGAACAACCGCAAGCTGGATGCGCGCTTCTTCGTTCTTGGTCGGATCGTCGGATAAAGCAGTTCGTAGTAGTGATTCTCCGTGTCTCCAATATCCGGACCTAATGTATTGAGTTGCCTTACGAATTAGAAAAAGTTCCTCGGATGCAACCTTTGGTTCAATCTGAAGAAGGACTATTTCTGCAAGTCGATCATAGCCGTGCAGAAGAAGCGTGCCTGATGCCTGTAATAGAATACCGACATCGTTTCCATTAAACCCGCCGGTGAGATACGTGCGCCATTCTCCTGTTGCACGAGGATCTGTTATCAGTTTTGCCCCATAACAAATGCGCAATGCGTCGACTGCGTTCATTGCGTTTGTAGTCGAATCAGATTCTGTTCCGAACGGCGTCAGTACAGTTGCCCATGAATTGTATAGATTGGGTTCGATAAACGTCAGCCCAGCCGGTTGTTCCTGTTCCATGGAAAAGTGCCGACATTCCAGAAACCATGTTAAGCCAGAAGATTGCCCGTCATGTGAGTTTTCATGCCACGGTACGGCGTCTAGGTTATCTACTCTTGTCAATAGCCGCTTGGCGATCTCCGATCCGTTCGATGATCCCGTTGCGAGTGCTGTCCGAAGCCGATGAACACGGAAACTGGATTCTAGGCGCACGAAACGCTCTACGTTTCGAAAGAAGTGTTGGAGTTCGGAAACGCTCTTCGGCTCATATTTCGATCCGTTCGTGACGTTTGGTGCGATAGCGAAGTTGAATTGTTCCTGCGTAACTGTCACCTTAAGATTGTCCACATCGATTCTTAAATCACGTGCGCGCAATTGCTTGTTGACCTCCGGTTGAATGCACACGAAGATTATCGTTGTCCCTGCATAGGCAACGATGCCTAATGCACAAGCGGCGGCAAGAATTTTAGAGGGGAGCCCTAACTTCTTCGGTGGGTTCCCGACGGATGTCGCATCATCCATGATCGAGTCCTCCTAACACTCTCGTACTAACGCACATTCAGGCATTAGTTCATGCCCCACGGTTGCGTGTCCGAACCAGGGACTGCTGCTTTTCTCTCAGTTTTTGATCACGCAAGACGTGATACAAATCGCGACACCAAAGACGCTCCAAACGCGCGCGTAGTGGGTTCAAAATACTGTTGTGGCACTGTCCGACTCGAAATCCGCTTCCGCACGGGCAGCGAAGTCGGTTCGCCTTTCGTCGCTGCAAGCCAGTGAGTCGTAGCAATTCAATGCATGTCCTCTCGTCGCCGACCTTCAGAAATGACTTTAGATCCTCGATCATACCTTCGTAACCGTGTTCCAACTCACCAAAAGGCAACGTGCCGTATCGTTCCTTGTGGGAGAACCCATACAGATATGGCACGACAAACGTATCCACGAACGTCGCCAGATCCGGTGTCGCGCGAGTGTGCATGCGTAAACGAATCGGTGATCCTAGGCACAGTTTCCCATCCGGGTAATGATGAAACTCTTGTGGTATGCGACCGCCGACTTCGCGGACGCGCGGAAGCTCAATCGGAAAATGATCGGGTACTTCGATCTCGATCGAGAACGTGTCTCGGATTTCGATCTTTTTGAATCGAGCATGAAGATCGAAGTTACCTGCAAGAACCAGGCTGCCGTTGTTTTGTGGCTGTACGCGAAGGCTGGGGTACGTCTCCAGCAGCGTTTCAATGCCCCAATCGCAGATTGTTGTGGTTTCCCCTTTACGCACTTGGCCCCCATGGCCTTGGAGCCGTTCTAATTACAGCCGGGGCCGCCGTTATTACCCTTGCGGCCTCACCGGTACTCGAATTGACCAGTTCACGCAAGAGATCATCTTCGACAATCGCATCGAATCCCGTTCGGAGATGTCGGTCCAGAATGTCTTTGTCCGTGGCCCGCGAGATTTGATCAATGTCCGCCCGCGCTTGGCCATGCCATGCCCGGAAGTTCTTCTCCAAACGACTATCTTTGGACCATTGATCCGCGAAGTCCTCCGCACGATTGACCGGGTTCCGCACTCGCGGGAATCCGTCATTTACGTGGTCTAGCATCCCGTCCAGAATGTTGGTAATCGCGTCGAACAGGCTTGTTTCGCCGTCATATGCCTCCGCGGACAGGGTCGTAATGATCATCGATATGGGCTTCACCTCTGGGTTAGCCTTGAACATGACGTCCCGATGGCGTTTCAATATCTGGATGCTTTGCTGAAGCGGCGTTTTCCATGTGTATGGCGGCACGTCGTCAACAGACGCGTAGATGCGAGCCTGCACAAGCTCGCGAAGTCGTCTCTCAGCGACGAACCGCATTCGCGACTCGAACCACTTCGCGAAACCCTTCGGATTGCTCGAAAGCCAATCGCTACAGATCTCGTCGAAATGCGCATGTCTCGTGTCAGTGATTGCCAGGACAAACCTCGTAAATTCGGCTTGGGCGCCTGCGCTGACAAGCGTACGGCGAACGGACTCGTCATTGGGTATGGCGGGAAGAATGTCCATATGGAACGCGACCTCGTCGGCATAATCGAGCCGCCAGCAGCGTTTCTTCTCTTCGACTGGGGCCTTGACGCCTTTCGCTGTGGCGTACGCCTTGATTTCGCAACCAACCAGTTCCTTAAGTTGAGCTTGCGTCACGGAGTCTTTGGTGAGGGCGACCTGGCTGACAAGATCAAGGTCGTACTCCTCCTTCTTCATCAAAGGGCGGATCACCGTTCCATAACGGAACGAGCCCTGCGGATAGACGGCGGGGTCGAATCGAGCGATCGTAGATTCATCGCGGTGCAACCACTCACCGAGCGACTCGTAGCGCCTTCTGGCCTTCTCGTAGTAAGACTGGGGGATGTCCAATATCTCCACGATGCTATCCAACAGACGGCTTGCCGCTAACTCTCGGCTACTCATGGCTCACATGCTCCATTTCTCGCTGATACAGCGGTTCGTAAATGCTTGCTCGATGGCTCTGAAACTCCGATGCAAACAGAGGGGAAAAACGGCGACTTTCGTGTGCCGCCTTCGCAATGAGTTCATCGGATGTGATGCGGTCGAGTAAAAACGTGCCGTCCGGTGCGCGGGGGTCGAGTCGATGTACCGCGTTCTTTCCAAGCAGGAGTTGCGCTTGCTTCTGCACACCTAAACTCTGACCTCGCATGATGACGTCGATGGCAGAATTGCGCCACTGCCAGAGGCCACCTCCGTTCAGCGATTTAGGCCTTTGAGCGAGCGGATCAATAGTACCCAAACTAAGCACCTTAAGTCGATCGAGTTCAACGCCGAGCATGCTGACGGCTTCGGTGATACCGACCATGGTGGGATTGTTCGCCCAGACGCCTCCGTCAATCAACCTAATGCCGTCAACGATCCGAACGGCAGGGAAATATGTGGGGGCGGCGCTCGTCGCCATCGCCACCGTCCACGCGGGTACCTTCCAGTCACGGCGCAGCCGCTCGTGATGAGGTGTCTTAAAAATATAAACGTCATCTTCGCCGAGATTGTACGAAGGTATGACCAGTCGTTTCCGGCTTTCACCGAGCAACCGCTCGCCGAACGTTTTCGGGTCCCTTAGCGCAGCCTCAAGAGGACTCTGTGGAAACTTCCGCCTCACGAACTGAATACAGCCGCGGAGCTTAAGCCGGTTGCGAAAGATTTTCGGCCCCTGCTCAACGAAGAATTCCACGATACGCCGTGGGCGCATCCCCAGGCCGAGCCCCAAAGCGATGATCCCGCCCGTGGATGATCCCGTAATCAGGTCGAAGTGATCTGTGACTTCGATGCCAAGGTCGTCCTCAATGGCGGCAAGCACCGCCGCAGAAAACAGACCCTTTATGCCACCGCCGTCGAACGACAGGATGTGGAACCTGTTTGTGCCTCCGGTCACGACACACCCCCGGCGGCCCGGCGGGATCTTGCCAAGGTCCGACCACCCAACTTGTGCATTCGTCCATGACGCTGCGACGTCCGGCCCAAGGCGCCGACCGCAACGCCGAACCGAGTCGATGCATGTGGGACAAGCCAGATTGGAGATTCGTTGGAATCGATCCTATACATCAGAATTCTCATTTGCTTATTCCCTTAAACTCGATGGGCGCGGTGCCGAGATACGGCACCAGGCTGCGAAGCAAATACATCACGAAGAGCGCCAGGTGCGGAAAACCTCCGATTTTGCACGTAAACCTTTGGCCTGAGCAGAGTTGCCTCAAATTCGCCTTGCGATTTCATACCTACTACACCTGCCAACTTGGCACCCCAGACCCCGACATGTAGCGGTACATGCCATGTTGGCATCCGGGATGACAGGGATCTACGCGTCACGCCGGGCCACGGGGCTCGGCTCGGGGCTTATACGCCCGCGATTGTGCTGGCGAAAACGACCTAAGTCTCCCGAATGCTCCGCACTTGCCGTCTCGCACTCGCGAGTCTGTCGCGCCATTCGCACCTAAAGTCTCACTTTCGTCGCAATCTTCATCAGGTCCCTCCGTTTACTTCCATACTCTGGTGCCGGATTGGGCTACGGATTGGCCGCCGAATTCCTCCTTTTTCTTTTTTGCGCGGAAATGCACTCCACCAATCCGGCATTATGATGGGGAGCGCCATGGATGGACCCTCTGAAGCCGTGTTTGGCCGAATGACCGATGAGCAGCTACGTGCTCTTGTTGAGCATCTCACTGTCTACGCGCTCATGAAGATGCGCAGGTTGACCTGGCGAGGTGTGCGCTATGCGCGTAGTGACTGTGCTATGACTGTCGCGCGTGGCAACGAGCCGCAAGATCTGGTCAGCGATGTGATCCTTCGCGTTATCGAAGGCAAGC
Organism: Planctomycetota bacterium; assembly: GCA_022566435.1. Classification (GTDB taxonomy): domain Bacteria; phylum Planctomycetota; class Phycisphaerae; order UBA1845; family UBA1845; genus JADFIX01. Next base: position 7,266 of record JADFIX010000026.1, on the reverse strand, counting down.
GGAAATGGGATAGCAAAAAGGAACCGGACCTTCGTGTATTCTTGCGGAGTGCAATCGACAGCCGCGTCAACCAGCTCGCCGACTCCGCCGATAATCGTCATACGAACGAGCAGGTCGTCGTCGCCGCGAAAGCCGATGCAATAAGTCTAGAATCCAGCTTACCGTCGCGCGAGGAAGCCACCCCGCTGGACCTGCTCATCGACAAGGAGGCCGAGGAGAGTTTTCGCACCGTTGCGTCCAAGGCCGTGGAGGGAGATCCAATGCTGAGCGATCTGTTGGAGTGTCTGCGGGAGGGCCTTACACCCGCCGAGACGGCCGAATACCTTGATGTTGACATAGGCGAGATCTACTCGGCCCGGAAGCGTCTTTATCGCGCACTGAGCAAGGCACTCGGTAAACTCGCACGGAGTCTGCCATAATGACCGCATCTGAACAGCGTCACGACACGGCCTGGGATGCTTTCTTCGATTTCCTCGCCGAAGAAGTCGTCGAGATGAACGAGGACGAGATTCGCAGTGAATTGCGAAGCCACCGCATCAACGTCGGGCCGACAGTGGATCGCATCAAGCTGGGGCTGCAGGCCGCCAAGGCCCGCCAGGCGATGCAAGAGGCTCCGGCCCGACGCATCCATCTTCTTGAGAAGCTCCGCCACCTCAAAATTGAGTCAGTCGAGGATGCACGTCGAGATCTCCGCGCGTTTCTGAAGTCGTTGGGCCCCGAACCGATCCATGAGCTTTATTTCAACCGCCTTGAATCCGCCGCCACCGATGAGGATATCAGGTCCCTGATCGAGGAC
>JADFIX010000026.1:0-6460 GCA_022566435.1 Planctomycetota bacterium | reverse complement strand
GACCTCGCTGCGCTCGAACTCCTCGACGACGAGACTGCCGATGGTACGTAAGAGGAGACCCACTGCTATCCCGTACGCGAAGGCCGAGCAACTATGGCGCACCTTTCGGTGGACCGATCCGAAGGATCTGAACCTCGAAGACCTGGCCATGGCACTCGGTGCGCTGGTCGTAGATGGCGCGCTGCAATCTGCTGAGGCTCGGCTGACGCGCAAAGGAGACCGCGGCATCATCCGCATTCGGAAAGATCTTGACCCGCCTGGTCGACGGAGATTCGCCATTGGCCATGAATTGGGGCACTGGCAATTGCACCGCAATATCTCGCAGATCTTCGTGTGCACCGAAGCCGACATGATCGCCAACTACCGAAGAAGCCGCATTGAAGCGGAGGCGAACTCGTTCGCGTCTGCATTGTTGATGCCTGAGCGTATGTTCGTTTCGACCATGCATGACTCTCGACCTACTTTTGCCGGACTCTATTCGCTTGAGGACCATTTTGACACATCGCTCACCGCGACGGCTATCCGCTGGGTCGACCTCGCACGTGACTACTGTGCAGTCGTTGTCTCAATCGCCGGCAAAATCAAATGGTGGCGCGGCAGCGAGGATTTCGAAGATGCCTTTTGGATCAGCGCCGGTGACGCAGTTTCGCGCTACGCTGGTGCATACGAAGTCGGCGCACTCAACCGTGAAGCTGGGCCCAAACGAGTCACCGTTGACACATGGGCTGAGAAACAACATCCCCTCTACATCGACGAGTTCATCGAGGCGTCCACTTACTTTCCTCGCTACAAATTCGTTATGTCACTTCTATCGCTTCCGTGACCGGCAATCTGGCCGATTCAAGGCGTCGACGACAACGCGTACTGTTGATAAACTTAATCGCGCCAAGTAGCAGAGATTGTTACGTAGTCGGGAGCGACCCTCGGAAATGAACTCAGTTACGGCGCGGCCGCCTCCAGCCCACTATTCGCCGATTTGTCGGCTGTGCCTCACGAAAACTCCGTCCGGCCGTGGTGGGCGCAGAAACGCATCAATTATCGGGCCTCCGCTTGAAGGACGTCGGGCAACTTACCGCGAATGGGTTCGCGACGTGGCACGCTTCTCCTTCCGCTGGCACCTCAGGGAAGACGGATGATCCGATGCGATGCGCCGTGGGCTGGCGCTGATGCCGACTGAACACGGCAACATATCACGTGCCATGCCGACGAGACCACTCGCGTACTTGTCCCTGCCGCGAACGATCGAATATTTGGACACTACGGGCTCGAAGTGAGGTGCCGAATCCCACGACCAGTTCATCGAGGCGGCTGCTCAACGCGAGTCGCCTTCGGCGAACTTCAAAAGGTGGGCGCACAACCTCGATAGAAGCGACGAGCGAGTGCCCTCTGAATCGAGTTGCTCCAGGGTAGCGCTGATCAGCATGTTATTCTTCCGGCGCACGCCCTCGTTGAAGCCCTTCTCATTTCGCGCTCTTTGCTCCGCCGCACCCCATGTCTCTTCGCCCACGTCTGCTCGTACGACATCTGCTATGTTCGTCCGCCACATTACGACGCTGTCGGACCACAGGTCTTCAGTCGGCAACGGCTCGAACTCCCCTGTCCTCAGCCCGCAGAGCCGGAGAACGCAGGCGTTGTCGATGGAATGCTGCTGCCGCTGGTCCTCGTTTGTTTCGTCAGCGTCAGAGTCGAAGACTGTAAAGCACGGAATGCCGAGCGCTTGAGCGATGGCGAGCGGACGACTGAGCAATGACTTACCTGCACACACAATAAAGTGGCATCCCGTCTCACGAAAGGCGTCCCACTTCTCCGTTAGCTCGAGGTGTGTAGAGATGAACGCAACGTCCTCAATCCCCTCCACCAGCACCGCCACTGGAGTGAAGAACAGCTCTCTCTGTGAGGGCTGCATAATCTGCTCGATCTTGGTCATCAGCACGGAGGGAGCACGCGGTGTCTCGTCCAGCGCTTCTGATAGTCGCTGCTCAACTTGCTCGTAAGTGCTCGCACGGACAAGGGAGCACTTGTTCTCTCGGCATTTTCGGATAAGGCGCACGTTTTCGAAACCCCTTGCCGAAACGAAGTACGGGCTGTGCGTCGTTATGATGACCTGCGTGTTTCCCTCAGTCGTCGCAGCCAACTGCTGCAACACGGAAGCAATGTGCTGTGCCTGGGGAGGGTGCTGATACAACTCTGGTTCTTCAAACCCAAGCAATAACGTGGGACCAGTCTCTTGGTCGCTACTCGCCAGCTCCTGAAGCACAGCCAGCAGGAATGATCGTTGCATTCCGTGCCCAAGACGAGGCACTTCGCCAAGGAAATCATCCTCGCCGATGGAAACACGCGCAACGGGCTCAGCAACGGTCAGAGACTTGGACCGGTCGTAGTGCCAGTTGAGTGCAAGCTCGGCAGCAGGGTTGGCCCACCGGCGGAGCCGAGTCTTGATCGAGCGCTCCAACTCGGAAAGGGTGGCTTTCTCTTTGTCGATGAGCTCCCTGTAATCTGCTTCGAGCTTTTCCCGCAGCTCCGCGATCGGGTCCTAGAAATTGACCCGGCTCCGCACCGTCCTTTCGAGAAGCTGGCCGAGGGCAGTCTTGCTGCTCTCCTCCTGCTCAGTTGAAGCGTCCTTTACGGCCGGGATGTAAACCCACTGGAGGTACTTTGAGAGCAGGTTTTCGCCACGGGACCAGCCGTAGAATTGAGCCGTATCGTCGAGTAGTTCGCAGTCATCTGGCCGGGCCTCCTCATATTCTCGGAGTGCCTGCTCCATGCCGTTCTTTGTGCGCTCGTCCGGCAGTTCCGGAAACTGCTCTCGGATCCTCTGGTATTTCTCCCGAAGCTGAGGTACTCGCTCACCTCCATCGATGGCCTCAAAGAACGGGGCAAGGGCCTGCATGACTAGGCGGGAGCCAAACTGTTTGACTTCTGCCGATTCCGATTCACCGTCCCATTCCGCCTTCGCCGAGACGACCAGCAGTCCGTGCCGAAAGTAGTGTTTCAAGTCCTCCTGCGCCGCCCCGGACAATTGGTCGAACGTCAGCGTGATCTTCACGGGCCGGGAGGTGTCGCGATGGTGGAAATCTTCCACCGCTAAATTGAGTACGTCCGTTGCGGAGTTCTTGGTGTCGCGAAAGAACACCGCCAGTGCGGTGAGAACAGCTGACTTTCCAGCACCGTTTGGGCCAACCAAGCTCGTGTACTCATCAAGTTTGATCGTTTGGTCCTTGAACGACCGGAAGTTTTCGATTCGGACGCTATGAAGCCTCATGGTGCTCTCCCACTGAACGCCGCTCCTGATTTAGCACCGTGCCAAGTGAATGCACGTGGAGAACGCCGTCATCCAACGCCTCCTCCGCTAACGCCATCAGTCGAGCATGGTGCGTGAAGCAAATGACTTGGGTTTTGCGTGACACCTCCGCCAATACCTCCAACGCGGCCTTCGCCCGGGAGTCGTCAAAGTTGATCAGGACGTCATCCACGATCAAGGGGATTGGTTCATTCTGCTCCAGAGTGTGTTCAAGGCTGGCCAAGCGGAGGCTAAGGTAGAGCTGGTCAAGGGTCCCATCGCTCATGCCTGCAACGGAGACGATCTCACCGGATGGCCGTATCCCCACTAAGACAGGATCGTCCCGGTCATCAAAGTCTGTCTGCAGATTAGCGAACGATCCCAGGGTCAGCCGAGCGAAAGTTTCACCGGCACGCCTGAGCACCGGATCCTGATTCTGCTCTCGATGGCGCTCGATCTGCTGGTGGAGGAATGTAGATGCGAGACGAAGGCGGACGAAACGATCAACGCAATCCTGGATTTCCGACAGGAGAGACTGTGCCTTCTCCTCGGCTTCGGCAGCCATGGCGTTGCCGTCCATGTCTTCCAGCACCGTTTCCTCGCGCCCGATGGCTTGGTCGAGCCGCGAACGCCGACGGTCAAGCTCTCCGATAGCGTTCTCCACCTCCAGGAGCCTTGTGGGCAGTTCCTTTTGCTCGACGCCATCGGCTTCTTGGATGATCTCATCGATCGTAAGGCCGTCTCCCAGGCTCAGTAGTTGCTGCTCCAACCTCTGAAGATCGGTTTGGAGATTGCGTTTTCTCACCGATTGTTCTTCCACCTCTCCGAGTCCATCCATCGCGCAAGATGCCTCTCGACAGAGGTCGTCCAACTGAGATTTCATCTCCTTGATAGTGGCCTTCGCTTCCCGCAAGTCTCCCTGTTTCTCCTTCTCCTGTGCCCTCAGCTTTTCGCTGGCCGCCTTGTCTTCTCGAGCCTGATTCAGCCTTGTCACAAGTTGCGAGGCCGCTTGGCTGGCGGCGAGGCCGACTAGCTCCGGGGCCACCTGCTTCACCATGGCCTCAACGTCCGCTTGGAACTGATTGGCATCCTGGCGGATTCCATCGATGCGTATCCGCAGGTTTTCGCCGCCCTCAAGCTTGTCGAAAAGGTCCTGGAGCCTGTCCAACATAACGTTTGCCTGGCTGGGCGTATCCTCTTGAGTCAGGCCGAGCACCGAGACCGCCGGCTCCCATTGGGATCGCCATTTCTCAAGCGCTGTGCGTGCGTCGGTCCGTTTCTGAATTGCCTGATAACGGTTCGTCTTAAGATCCGCGATCGCTGTCTCGAGATGCTGCCGTCTTTGTCGAATTTCGCTCGCGGTGCTAATCGCCGATTCGCAATGATCCAGAAGATCTTCGAGCTTCTTGGTCGATTCCGGCATTGGAATCTCAACGCGTTTAAGGCAATCGACCAGTTGGGACCGACGATCTTGCATGAGCTCTTCTGTGCGCGTGATCTCGTGAGCGGCGACACGTATTTGTCGAGCCTGCTCAACCAACCGGGCCTGTGCCTGGACCCACGGTCGCATTTCCTTCGGAGGCCTAGGCACGTGTGTCAGGAAGTGCCATTCTCTATGCCAAGACTTATCGAGTTTCGCCCGCCGCGTGTCGAATTCCTTCCGTTGTCGTTCCCACGCGTTGACGTCCTTTTCCACTTCGTCCCGCTGCCTCAGAAGATTCTCGTACTGGGCGACACGGTCCGCATCCCCTCGGATGTGGTCGACAGCGTCGTCGGCCCGGATCACACTTAGTTCGTAGGCTTCGGCGAGATCGTGGTCAGGATCAAACTCGCGCTCGAGATCAGCAACACGATCGCCGTCCAGCCAAGCCCGTCGAACCAGTGCCCATCCTTCCTCTCGCCGCTTGCGGGCACGCTCGAGATCCGTGTCCGTTGGCACAGGGCCCGATTGTTGCAGCGCCTCTATCTGGCGGCTGAGCTTCTTGACATCCTCCTTTGCCCGTTGGATTTGATCCGACACGCTGCTTCGCCCATGCTCCAGGTCCGCGTATTCGGATTCGTAACGGTCAATCGTTTCTGATGCGGGAATCGGAAGAGCTTCGAGTTCCTCACCGGTGCCGGATTCCCCGGCCACCCCGATGTCCTGAGCGCCTTGAGCACGACCAAAGATCCGACGCCGACGATTGTCGAGGCCGGACTCGACGGTCATTGCACCGCGAGCACGCTGGCGCTCGAGATGTTTGTGGAAATGCTCGGTGCCGCGGCCGGCAACCTGGCGCTGCAGGTGGTGGCCACCGGCGGCATCTACCTGGCGGGGGGAATCCCGGCACGCATTCTGTCGGCGCTACGCCATCCGCGCTTCCTGACCGCATTCACTCACAAGGGGCGTTTCAGCGACCTTGCCTCGCGGATACCCATCCACGTCATCGTCAACCCGCAGGTGGGACTGTTCGGTGCGGCCCTGTGCGGGCTGAACGAACATTCCGGCGTCCAGTCGTGACGTGATCTTGCGCACCGGGCCGCCGTGCTCACTCGGTTGTCTGGCTACGCCGCACTTCCACCACGGCCTGCTCGGATCGTCGCCATCGCCCCGTCGTTTGACAGCCGCAGTCCGGTCACGGAGGATTCTCCGTAACTGCGGTTGTCTTGCCCGTTCCCGCACCACGCACTGGGAGGGACCCATGAGCTTGGCCCAAATCGCCAACCAAATCGTCGCGCCGCAGAAGGGCATTCTCGCGGCCGATGAGAGCTCGCCGACGATCAAGAAACGTTTCGATTCGATCAACGCAGAATCCAACGAGGCCAACCGACGGTCCTACCGTCAGATGCTGTTCACTACCACCGAGGCTAGCCCTTACATCGGCGGCATTATTCTCTTCGACGAAACGCTACGGCAGAGCACTGATCTTGGCGTTCCGTTCCCAAAGTTGCTCACCGATCAAGGAATTGTGCCCGGGATCAAGGTCGACAAGGGGGCCAAGCCCCTGGTCGGCGCCGAGGGCGAGACGGTGACCGAGGGCCTCGACGGGCTGCGCGATCGCCTTCGGGAGTACTACGAGCTCGGGGCCCGGTTCACCAAATGGCGGGCGGTGATACGGATCGGGGACGGCATTCCGAGCCGCACCTGTATCGAGGCTAATGCCCATGCCCTGGCCCGTTTCGCGGCGCTATCGCAGGAGG